>DYZU01000060.1 GCA_022735835.1 Thermincola sp.
GTGGTAATCTAGCCCCGTAATCGGCGACGATACGGATTCATCATAAAGGGAAACCGCCGGCATGGCAACGTGACGGTGATGAATGGGAAAACCAGCTGGACCTAAGCCACAACATTTACCCAACATGCTGCCACCTACCTTTATTAGTGATTAGTGACTAGCCACTAGTCACCATATTGTATGAGGTGAAATTTTTTGGGAAACAATAAGCCTAGCTCCCTTAGGTTTGCGATAATCACGGGAACGGGTGCGTTTTTTACGGCCGTTTTTTTTAGCTCTTTTTCTGCAATATTGTTACCAAAAATAAAAATACTTATTCTGTCATTCCTGTTTCTTTTTCTTGTTATTGCAATCGGGATATTTTTTGACATGATCGGCGTGGCTGCCGCAGTGGCAGATGAAAAGCCTTTTCATGCCAAAGCCACCAAAAAGGTGAAGGGGGCGAACCAGTCCATTCTGATTGTGCGCAATGCCGATAAAGTAGCCACCTTCTGCAACGACGTGGTCGGTGATATTTGCGGCACTGTCAGCGGAGCCCTCGGAGCAGCCATTGTGTTTCAAATTGTTGCCGTCCGACCGACCTGGAACGAAGCCGTTTTAACCATGGTGATGACCGGATTGGTTGCGGCTTTTACGGTTGGTGGAAAAGCCGGTGGTAAAAAAACCGCCATCAAAGATTCCGAGCAAATCGTATTTTTTGTCGGACGAGCTCTGGCCTGGTTTGAAAATATCACCGGACTGCGTATTTTTCCGGGTAACCAGCGCAGAGGCAGAGAGAAAAGAAGGTGATGCTGAAATGAACACTCCATTGCTCGATAAGGTTAAAAACCCTTTGGACCTGAAGGGCTTGACGGTAGAAGAACTGTACCGGTTAGCGGATGAGATCAGGTCTTTTTTAATAAATTCAGTTTCCCAGACCGGGGGGCATCTTGCTCCCAATCTGGGGGTTGTGGAGCTTACTCTGGCCCTGCATAGTGTTTTTAACTGCCCGCAGGATAAAATTATATGGGACGTAGGCCATCAATCATATATACATAAAATTATTACCGGGAGACGCGACGTTTTTTTAACCCTGAGGCAGTACGGGGGAATCAGCGGTTTTCCCAAGAGAGCCGAGAGCGACTGCGATCCTTTCGATACGGGCCACAGCAGCACCTCAATTTCGGCTGCCCTGGGGATGGCGTTGGCCAGGGACCTGAAAAAGGAGAAATACCATGTAGTTGCTGTCATTGGTGATGGCGCAATGACCGGCGGGATGGCGTTTGAGGCTTTAAATCACGCCGGGCACATGGGGACCAACCTGATCGTGGTGCTCAATGACAACGAAATGTCAATCTCGGAGAATGTCGGGGCTCTGGCCGCATATTTGAGCCGGATGAGGACCGACCCCAAATACTATAAACACAAAGAAGAAATGGAATTGCTTCTGAAGAAGATTCCGTCTATCGGCCCGACGGTTGTAAAGGCAGTCGAGAGAATCAAGGACAGCTTTAAATACCTGGTGGTCCCCGGAATGCTTTTTGAAGAGCTCGGTTTCACTTATCTTGGACCCATTAACGGGCATGATATAGCTCTTACCAGGACCGTGCTGCAGAGAGCGTTGAACAGTCACGGGCCGGTAATTGTGCATGTCATAACCAGGAAAGGCAAGGGGTACAGGCTGGCGGAAGAGAACCCGGACAAGTTTCATGGGATAGGCCCGTTTGATGTCCAAACAGGAGAAACCCGGGAAACCAAAATCCCGACATACACGGAGGTTTTCGGCCAGGCCTTGTGTGAAATTGCGGCCGCTAATGAGAAGGTCCTGGCCATTACAGCGGCAATGCCGGCCGGGACGGGGTTGACGCAGTTCAGGGAACGGTTCCCTGCCAGGTTTTTCGATGTGGGAATAGCGGAACAGCACGCGGTAACAATGGCGGCAGGGCTGGCAGCCAGCGGGTTTATTCCCGTGGTGGCGGTGTATTCCACGTTCTTGCAGCGGGCCTATGACCAGATTATCCATGACGTTGCCCTGCAGGGCCTGCACGTCATATTTGCCATTGACAGGGCCGGGATTGTCGGGGAAGACGGCGAAACTCATCACGGCCTGTTTGACATATCTTATTTAAGACATATTCCCGGCATGGTTATAATGGCTCCCAAAGATGAAAATGAACTGCGGTTGATGCTGCGGTCCGGTGTGGATTTCGAAGGCCCGGTGGCTATCAGGTATCCGCGGGGGGCAGGTGTGGGAGTTCAGCTGGCCGACAGGGCGGAAGCAATACCTTTCGGCAAAGCTGAGGTCTTAAAAGAGGGCGAAGATATTACCATTGCTGCAGTCGGCCCGCTGGTTTATGCGGCCCTGGAAGCGGCTGCCGCCCTGGAGGAGCGCGGCATCAGGGCAACGGTTATCAACGCCAGGTTCATTAAGCCTTTAGATGAAGTTTGTCTGATAGAGAGTATTAAGAATACGGGAGCCCTCTTAACTGTTGAGGAAAATGTCCTCCGGGGCGGTTTTGGGAGCGCGGTTTTGGAAGTATTGAATAACCATGAGATAAAGATACCGGTTAAAAGGCTGGGAATTTCAGATGAATTTGTCACCCACGGTTCCCCGGCAATATTAAGGGCCAAATACGGGCTGACCGGTGAAAATATTGTTGCGCAAGTTTCCCGGATGTTGTCCGGAAAAGTCAAGTCCAGGAGAGCCCGCAAGACTGCCAAGATAAATGTATTGACTTAGTCCGGGGGTGCTTGTTGATGTCCGGTAAGCAACGGTTGGACATACTCCTTGTAGACAGAGGCCTTTTCCCCTCGAGGGAAAAGGCCAAAACATCAATTATGGCCGGTTTGGTAAAGGTGGACGGAAAGATGATTGACAAACCCGGCGCCGAGGTTCCTGTAAACTCGCGGATTGAAATTGCCGGCCCGGCGATCCCCTATGTCAGCCGCGGAGGCCTGAAACTGGAAAAAGCCATAAAAGAATTCGGGCTTCGGCTGGACGGAAAAACGGTGGTTGATGTGGGAGCGTCCACCGGAGGTTTCACGGACTGTGCTTTACAGAACGGCGCCGCTCAAGTATATGCCATCGATGTCGGTTACGGCCAGCTGGATTGGAGGCTGAGGAATGACCCCAGGGTAGTAAACCTGGAGCGTACCAATATCAGGTATTTTGATCAGGATTTGCTGGAGATGGTTCCTGATTTTGTCACCATAGATGTGTCTTTCATTTCACTGGAAAAGGTGTTACCCAAGATAGCGGAGATTTTACCTCCCGGGGGACAGGTGGTGGCCCTGATCAAACCGCAGTTTGAGGCCGGAAGGGACAGGGTGGGCAAAAAAGGTGTTGTCAGAGACCTCTCTGTCCATGTTGAAGTCATCCAAAAAATAATTGATACCGGCGAAGGGTTGGGTTTTGAGACTGCCGGCATCACTTATTCTCCTGTAAAGGGTCCGGAGGGCAATATTGAATACCTGGCTCATATGGTCAAACGGAACAGCCAAGGTATTAAAAAACCGGAGAAAACGATCAGCATTGAACAAATTGTGCATGACGCCTTTGTGAACCTGGCCCGTTAGGCCGGGTTATTCTTTGGCTTGAGACCAAACAAAAATTGTCTTTTGTTAAAGGGAATTAGAATTTTTTGGCGAATTAAGTGAATATAATCACCATTTTTTTCTCTTCAAAACTGGTTGTATGCCGAAAGCCGGCCGGCGGGAGTGTGGCTGTATGGCGGAACAAATAAAATTTAAAATCAGCGATGTTAGTCTCAGAATTTTTATTGGGTATCTGGGCGTAGTTATTCTGCTTACATTTATAATGATTGTGGCCGATACCAATATGGCCCGGACCCAACAGACTATTGAGGTCAGCACGAAAAACTACGTGCCGCAAATGTATATAGCCAGCAGCATCAAGGCCATTGTGCAGGAACAGCAAATGCTGACCCGCGACTTTACCGTGGGAAACAAAAATATCAAAGAGAGATACAGGGAACTGGACCGGTTGTTCCGGGCCAGGATCAAGGAATTTGAAGCGCTCGACCCCGACGAGGACACTCTAAAGAGCTTATATGGAGTGAAAAGAGAGCATGATAACTTTAATTTAGTGGCTAACCATATTTTCAAATACAAAGAGGCCGGACGGGAAAGCCTGGTCAATACCTTATGGCATAATTACACTTTGGCCGGTAGCAAGATGATTAATACCGCCAATCTACTGGTGGAAAATTCAAATGCCCGGGTCCGGGAAGCCCAGACCCGCAGCAAAAACATCCTGGTTACTTCCCGGAAGATCATGTATTCCATCGCCCTGGCTTCCATAGCCGTATGTTTCATCCTTACATTTGTTACATCAAAAAATATCACTACCCCTCTTACCAAGATCGTCCGGGCCTCCAAAGATATAGCCGGCGGCGATCTGACCCAGAGGATTGAGGACAACTCCATAGGCGAATTCAGCGAACTGGCCAGATCTTTTAACACTATGGTGGACAACCTGCAGGCAATAATAGAAAAGGTGGTAGTTTCCAGCCGGCAGGTGGCCAGCGCCAGCGAGGCTTTCCAGGCTCATACCCAGCAAAGCGCTGCCGCCTACACCACAATCAACGATTCCATCGAAGAGGTATCTTCCGGAGCAAAACAGCAGGCTGACGGCATTTCTGAACTCAGGGTTTCCGCGGACTTGGCCATAAGCGCCATCCATAGTATTACCGAAAGCATCCAGATGATTGACCGGACAACCGCTTCCGCCGCGGAAATGGCCAAACAAAGCGGGGAATCAGTGAAGGCGGCCATTAAACAAATGGAACAGATCGAGGGTAAGGTGGAACATCTCTCAATTGATGTTAAATCTCTGGACGAAGACATCAAAAAGATTTCCGAAATTATAGATATGATTTCCGGTTTTGCCAAGCAAACCAACCTGCTGGCTTTAAATGCCGCGATTGAGGCGGCCAGAGCCGGGGAACAGGGGAAAGGTTTTGCCGTAGTGGCCGAAGAGGTCCGCAAGCTGGCCTCAGGTTCAGGTCAATCAGTGGAAAAAATCAGGCAAATTATTGCTCAAATTCAACAAAGATCGGAAAATGCCGTCATTTCCATGAACGAAGGACGCCAGGCGGTGGCTACCGGGACCGTGGTCATCAATGAGGCGGGGAAAATGCTGGTTAAAATTATTGATGCGGTCAACTCTGCTTCCGAACAGACCAGACAGGTGGCCAACAACACCGAACAGATTACTGCCAGCAGTGAACATATGGTTGAGGGGATTACGGAAAACGAAAAGATTTCGCAGCAGACTGTGAAGACAGCGGACAACATGTCAGCTTTAATTGCTTCCCAGTCCAAAAATGTTAATGAATTGTCCGTAGCTGCCGAAAATCTGGCCCAAATGGCCCGTCAATTGGAGGAAGCAGTTTCCAGGTTTAAGGTTAAATGATTCTGGACCAAACGGAGGGGTAATCCATGGTTTCAAAAAGGCAGTTTGTTTTCGGCCTGATGGCTTTAATAATGATAATGGCAGCAGGTTGTGCCGGCACAAAGGAAGGTCCCCAAGAACGACAAAAGGTTACGGAAGCTCAGGTCAAAGCGTTTCAAAACCAGAAACAGCAAAAAAAAGTGGATATATATATTCCTATCAAGGAACAGTATGCCACCAGCAAACACAGCGAATCCTTGGAGACTCTCCGGAAATACCAGGGGAAAATAGAACCCCGGTGCTATCAGTGCATGTCGGCCGACTATTTCCTTGCTCCGCCGGAGTCCAAACCTGAAGCCGCCAATGTGAAGCTCTCCATTACGTGTGCTGTTTGTCACGAATTAACAGCCGCCGAATTTAAATTGAGGCTGGAACCATTGGAGACGTGCACCTCCTGTCATAATAACGGAGGAGAAATAGTCCCCGGTAAAGCGGTCCATCACCCGCAAAAAGAAATGTTTTTGGGATATGGCGCTATCGGCGTTCCTGTCACTCCCGACTCAAAATACCGCTCCGGCCTGACCTGTATCGAGTGCCACATGCCCAACGAGGCGCACACATTTGAAGGAAAGACTCCCGCTGAAGCTATTAAGGAGCACACCGAGAGTATATGTGTGATGTGTCATGCGGACCAGTCGGAAGAACAGTTTGCCAAAGAAGTTGCCCGGATGCAGAGGCAGATCAAACAGAGTTGCGAGCAATTGGAGAAAGGGCTCAATAACGCTCAAAAGAGGATCGATGAGCTTAAAAGGCAGGGCATCGATGTGGCGCAAGCCCAAACGGTATATAACATTGTATACACAAACCTTTCTTTTATTAAGGCTGACGGGAGTATGGGTATACACAACTTTGATTATGCCAGCAAGATTTTGGATTACACCAGGAAGCGCAGCGAAGAGCTGGAGAGAATGGTAAAATAAAAGAACCCCTGCTATAAGGGGGTTCTCCTTATTTTACCCCAGATAACAAGATCATATGTTGGTTTTAACATCCTGCGGGAATTTTATGGTCAGGTTGTGGCCCGAAGTGTCTTTATACGTCAGGCTCTCGGCTCTTGAACCTTTTTTTATTTCGAAAATCAGCAACCCCCCACCCTGGTAGTCCGGCGGAATAGTCCTGCTGGTGAATGCAGACTTCCCTACCGGTTGAGTTTGAGTCAACGAAGGGGAATACTTGTACGCAGTACCTTCACTGGTCTGGAGGGTTACGAATTCGGGGGAAACGGGGATATCGGCTTTCGAATTGTTTTCCACCTTGACCAGAATACTGACCACTTCAAACCCTTCTTTGGTATAAATATTCATTTGAGGTATGGGACGAATGTTGCGGCTCACCGATAAGACCATCCCTTTGTCTTCTGCTGTCAGGTGGATAGTATCGGTATCCGGACGGGACTGGGGAGGAGGGACTTCGTTCTTTTTGGCGGATGTACAACCGGCAAAAACCGCAATTAATAGGCATAATAACATAATAAACAGTTTTTTCATCGTAAAACGCTCCTTGAAATCATTTTTTGTTCAGAACTTTGTATTATTTGTGTGCATTAGCTTTATTTAATATTCGACAGGATTTTACATTTCTCCTTGCGGTAATCAACAAAAAATTTTGGTACAAGGAGTTAAAATGTTTCTGTAGAATAATACATCCGAAGGAGGATTGAAATGGATTCCATCGGAATTATCATAAACCCGGAAAAACCGAATGTAATGTCCATCACAGCCCAAATCGTAAACTGGCTCCGGCAGCACGGCAAGAAAATAATGCTCTCGGGTCTGGGCTCTGAAGATGTTCCGGAAGGAATAGCCGTTTGCAGTGAGAATGAACTGGCCCAAAATGTTCAGTGTATTATTGTCCTGGGCGGAGACGGTACACTGCTGAGTTCCGCGCGGACAATTGCGGTACAGGGTACGCCTCTGTTCGGGGTCAACCTCGGGCAGTTGGGTTTTCTTACCGAAATAGAACTTCCTGACCTGATGCCGGCCCTGGAGAAACTTATTTCCGGACAGTATGAAATTGAAGAACGCATGATGCTTCAGGCCGCCGTATACCGGGAAGGAGAAGAAATAGGCAGATTTTTTTGTTTAAATGATGCGGTCATCACCAAGGGCGCGTTTGCCAGGTTGATCAGGCTGAAAACATTTGTTAACGGGGAATTTGTGGATGTTTACCCGGCTGACGGCCTGATTGTTTCCACACCCACCGGTTCAACTGCATACTCTTTGTCCGCGGGTGGACCCCTGGTAGTCCCGGACCTGGAACTGATGATTGTCACTCCGATATGTCCCCATACACTTTACGCCAGACCTTTGGTGATAGATAAAAACAGTAAAGTCACCGTTGAATTGATGGACACCCAGGCTGAAGTGATGCTGACAATAGACGGCCAGAGCGGTTTCCAGCTGGCGCCCTTTGACCGGGTGGTTGTTCAGAAAGCGCCTTTTAATGCCAAATTCATGAAACTTCACCAGAGAGGATTTTACGGAATCCTGCGGCAAAAGTTGCGGGAGGGTGGAAGCACGGATGTTTAAGTTTTTCAAAAACACCGTTGATTTAGCCCACGATTACCTGGAGTCCTGTGTCCCACCGGGCAGCGTTGTTGTAGACGCCACTGTCGGTAACGGGAATGATACCCTGTATTTGGCTCAACTGGTGGGCCGCCGGGGTAAAGTATATGGTTTTGATATCCAGGAGCAGGCCATCCGGGCCACGGCCGACTTAATTGCCGCCCACGGCTTTTCCGATATTGTCACCTTGTTTCATGCCGGTCACGAAAAGTTAAGCGGCTATGTAAAAGAACCGGTGGCTGCGGTAGTGTTTAATCTGGGTTATCTACCCGGAGGAGACCACAGCATTGTGACCAGAGCAGATTCTACCGTAACGGCCGTCAGGGAGAGCCTTGTGATCCTGAAACCGGGGGGAATTGTCTCTATTGTTGTCTATACCGGCCACCCGGGAGGCCGGGAGGAGCAGCAGGCGCTGGAAGAATTCCTGCGGACTCTGGATAAGAGGAAATTCTGTGCAGGCAAACTGGACTTTATAAACCGGGACAAGGCACCATATCTGATCATAATTGAAAAAAGCCTTTAGGTTCAGGAGGGCTGGCAAGTGAAGCCGGAAAGACACAGAAAGATTACTGAAATAATTAAACAAAAAGCAATAGAAACACAGGAAGAGCTGGCCGACGAGTTGAGAAACCAGGGGTACAGGGTTACACAGGCTACCGTTTCCCGTGACATTAAGGAGCTCGGCCTGGTGAAGGTTGCCAGAGGCGGCCGGTACTGTTATGATGTTCCCGGAGAGAAGGTGTCAGTGGCCGGTCAGCCGAAGGCCAAAAGAATTTTCCGGGATTCTGTGGTCAATATTGACTCCAGTGAAAACATAATTGTGGTCAAAACAACACCCGGCGCCGCCCAACCGGTAGCGCTGATCATCGATAACCTGGGATGGCCGGAAATAATCGGGACGGTTGCCGGAGACGATACAGTGCTGGTGGTGGTCAAACCAAAATCGGCGGTCCGCCAGGCCATAAAAAAATTTGCTTCTTTTTTGGATTAGTACTCACAATATGTGGGGTGACTTAATTGCTTAAAAAACTGTTTATCCGGAACTTTGCTTTAATTGACCGCCTGGAAATTGATTTTCACCACGGTTTTAATGTGCTGACAGGCGAAACCGGCGCAGGCAAATCGATTATCATTGATGCGGTCGGTGTAGTCATCGGAGGCCAGGGTCTGACGGAGTTTATCCGAAGCGGTGAAGAGAAGGCGCTGGTTCAGGCAGTTTTTGAAGTTGAAGGGAACCGGAAGGTTCTGGAGATCCTGCAAACATACGGTTTATTGCCCGATCAGGGAGAGGATCTGATTCTTTCCAGAGAGCTGGTAAAAAGCGGAAAAAATATTTGCCGGGTGAACGGAAGACCGGTCAACCTGTCGGTGTTTAAGGATATTGCCCAAAGTCTGGTTGATATCTACGGTCAGCATTACCAGCAGTCTCTTCTTATGCCGCAGAAACATATAGAGCTTTTGGACGAGTATGGCGGAAAACGTCTTCTTGAATCAAAAGAAAAGCTGGCGGCAGTTTACGAAGAACTTACCGCCCTGCAGGCTAAAGTCAGTTCAATGGAAGCCCAGGAACGGGAACGAGTGAGGATGGCTGATATTTATAAGTTCCAGCTTGGCGAAATAGACAAATCCAGGTTATCTCCGGGAGAAGACATTGCCCTTGAGGAAGAACGTAATATCCTTTCTAATGCTGAAAAACTGGCGTTTTTGTCAAACACGGCTTACGAGCTGTTATATGAAGGGGGTAAGCAAAGACCGGTAATAGAACTGCTTCATGAAGCCATAACTTCCGTCAAGGCAGCCGGTTCCATGGACGACTCCGTACGCCCAATTTATGAGATGCTGGAGTCGTCGCTGTATCAGATTGAAGAAGCGGCCAGGGACCTCAAAGCATATGCGGCCAAAATCGAAGCAGACCCGGCCCGCCTGGAGGAGATAGAAAACAGGTTGGATTTGATCAGGAACCTGAAAAGGAAATACGGAAATACCATTCAGGAAATTCTGGACTACCGGGACCAGGTGGCCTCATCACTGGCTTTGCTGGAAAACTATGACCAGGAATTGACTGATGCCAAAAACGCCTGGGAGACCGCCAAGAAGGAGTATCTCCGGATTGCCGGAGAATTAAGCGAAGCCAGAAAACAGGCGGCATCCGGATTAAAAAAGCAGATCACGGAGGAACTGAAGGAATTAAACATGCCCCATGTGACCTTTGATATCGACATATCATCCAAGAGTGTGCCTTCCGAACAAGGGCTTGACGAAGTTGAGTTCCTGATTTCGCCAAACAAAGGCGAACCGTTGAAACCGCTGGCCAAGATTGTCTCCGGCGGTGAAGTTTCCAGGATCATGCTGGCCTTTAAATCGATTTTGGCCAGGGCAGATTCAATCTTCACCCTTATCTTTGACGAGGTGGACTCGGGAATCGGAGGTCACACGCTGCATGCCGTGGCCCAAAAACTGTCCGCCATCGGGAGGGACAGGCAGGTTATCTGCGTGACCCATTCGCCTCAAATTGCGGGTTATGGAGACAGCCACTACCGTATAACCAAAACTGTCAGCAACAACAGGACTGTGACTCAGGTTGAACACCTTTCCGCCGAAGAGCGAGTTAATGAAATAGCCAGAATGCTGTCCGGCGGAAAAGTGACGCCATTGACCAGAAAACATGCCGAGGAAATTCTCAAACAACAGGTACTCTTTTGAATTTAATTTTTGTTGTTAGTATTTGACCGAAAACGCAATGTATGCATTAACAGTTACGTAAAAAAACGCCTTTTTGGCGTTTTTTTGTTTTTAAATAATCTCAAATTATATCAAAATGAGCTATTTAGCTGACTTTATGGAAAATTACCGTTATATTTCTTAGCATAAAACAGTTTTAATCAGGTTAACTTACAGTTAGACTCAAAAAACACCATGGTGTAAAACATTAATTTATGAAAAAGTATAAAATTAACACTACCGGTAGATTATGGAGGTGAAGTAAAATATCAGAAAGTCAGGAGAGTGATTCCGGGTGTCCAACCAAAAACGTCGCCAGATCTTAGGGTTATTTATTGCCTTTTTGATTTTAGCCGGAACATTTAACCCACAAGCCAGAAGTTTCTTGACCATTCCAAACCAGCAAAGAATATCGGTTGGAGACCACGTTTCTTTAAATTTACGGTTCCCCGAACAACTGTTAAGGCAGTTGACCGTTTATGTTAACCCCGGTTCCAAAAAAGTCCTTTGCCTGAACGGGTCTGATCTCAGCGGCAAAATGTTTAATTTATTTGAGGGCCCACCTGTAGCATTTTCCCCCGGAAAGGCAAACATTCAACTAAGACTTTTTGGTATCCTGCCTGTTAAAAATGTTGAAGTCGAGGTGTTGCCCCAAACCAGACTTGTCCCCGGAGGACAGTCGGTCGGGGTACTCCTGCACTCAGAAGGAGTAATGGTGGTAGGCCAGTCTATTGTTGCCGACCACCAAGGGCATAAATACAACCCTGCCGGAGAGGCAGGAGTTAAAAAAGGGGATATCATCTTAAAAATTAACGGCCAACCGGTTAAAAATGATGAACAGGTGGCTCAATTGGTTGACCAGGCCGGCAAAAAAGGCGAACAATTAAAATTCCTGGTTAAACGGAAAAACTATACTTTTACTGTCACAGTCAAACCCGTTTTATGCCGCGAAACCGGCAGGTACCGAGTTGGGCTGTATGTCAGAGACAGCGCCGCGGGAGTCGGGACCCTGTCCTTTTACAACCCCCGCACTGGTAAATACGGCGCTCTGGGACACATCATCACCGATTCCGATACCAACCAGCCGATTGACGTCAGCGACGGGCGGATTGTCAGGGCTTCCATTCAGGGTATTCAGGCCGGGCGAAAAGGACAGCCGGGCGAAAAGATCGGCATGTTTATCAATGATGAAAAATTCTCCGGCAGCATTGAAAAGAACACAAAATTTGGGATATACGGGTCACTTAATCATGAACTGAAAAACCCCATTTACACTAAACCGATTCCTATTGCTTTGGCCAATCAGGTCAAAACAGGCCCGGCAGAAATGCTGACCGTCCTGGACGGGGAAAAAATGGAAAAGTTCCGGGTTGAGATAAAACGCATTTTACCTCAAACAAATCCCGATAGCAAAGGTCTGATTGTTGAGGTCACCGACCCCCGGCTGCTGAAGCGGACAGGGGGAATAATTCAGGGCATGAGCGGAAGCCCTTTGATTCAGGACGGAAAACTGATCGGAGCAGTAACCCATGTTTTCATTAACGATCCGACCCGAGGGTATGGGTGTTTGATCGAATGGATGCTCATGGAAGCAGAAACCTTGGGTTTCACCGCCAAAGGCGCCGTCCGTGGCGCCTTTGGCGCTCCGGCCATCCAGGCCTCCGCCCTCGGCCCTTCCTCGCTGTTTATCAAAAGCATTAAAGTTGACTTTTGGGACAGCTCCTTGTATTAACAAAAAAACCCAAATTTTTCGACATTCAGCAATAACATTATATAGGTTTTTGTCTGGATTTGTCTTTAAAAAATTACAATGTTTGGGCAGGAATTCTCATCCATACGTCGAAAATCTCTAGTATGATATTGACTAGAAAAATTTATCAGGAGGCGGAAAAGAATGAGTTTAAGAGGAATTAAAATTCTCATAGCAGATGACAACAGGGAATTTTGCGAATTGTTGAAAGAGTTTATTTCCCAGGAAGATGACTTTTCTCTGGTGGGGATTGCCAATAACGGCGTCGAGGCTGTAGAAATAATTGAAAGAGAGAAGCCCGATGTGGTCATATTGGATATTATTATGCCGCACCTGGACGGTATCGGTGTGCTGGAAAGGCTGGCGGCCAACGGCATTCAGCCCAGGCCAAAAATCATCATGCTTACGGCCTTTGGCCAGGAGAGTGTAACCCAAAGGGCCATCGAACTGGGGGCCGATTACTACATACTGAAACCATTCGATTTTACAGTCCTGGCCACGCGGATCAGGCAACTGGCAGAAGGCGAGAGTCTTCCGCAGTATACTCCGCCTGTAAGAACCCGTAACCTCGATGTTGCTGTTACCAATATTATTCATGAAATGGGAGTGCCGGCCCATATTAAGGGTTACCAGTATCTGAGGGATGCTATTAAGATGGTAGTAGATGAAGTGGGCCTGTTGGGCGGAGTTACCAAAGAGCTATATCCTCTGATTGCTCAAAAATATTCCACAACCCCCAGTAGGGTGGAAAGGGCTATCAGGCACGCCATAGAACTGGCCTGGGATCGCGGAAACGTAGAAATGATGAACAAGTTTTTCGGCTACACTATCAACCTTGAGAGAGGCAAGCCCACTAATTCCGAGTTTATCGCCATGGTGGCGGACAAATTAAGAATAAGTACCAAGGTCAGCTGATCAGCGGACAAAGGGCTGTCTTATAAATATGCTATCTTCTGAATATTTGACGGGCAGGAACACACCTGCCCGTCCTTCAGTATTTTTTGACATGTCTTTAAGCAAGGTCTCCTATTTATGAGATGGCCCCTTTCTGACATGTCACCCAACCGCAGTTACTTGCTTATGGCAAACATATATTGTACAATTGTAAATTAGAGATGCTGTGTTCAGTCATGATGAAAATTTCAAGAAACGCAGGTGAAAGCAAATGGCTGTTATCCGGGGAACCGCATGCCTGGATAGGAAGACCAAAAATTTAGTTAAAAGAGTGCAACCCGGCGATATTGCCATTATTAATCACAAAGATCTTGATGAAGTATGTGCTCAGGCTCTGGTGGACGCAAAAGTTAAGGCTGTGGTCAATGCTTCGCCGTCACTGAGTGAAAATTACCCCAATTTGGGCCCTTTGACCCTGGTTAAAGCTGGAATCTACCTCCTGGATAATGTGGGTCTGGAAGTAATGGAAAAAGTCCAGGAAGGCGATTCCGTAGAAATTGCCGGTGATGAGATTACTGTCCCCGGGTCATGGACCGGCCGCGGCGAGGTTTTGACTCTGGAAAAAATACAGAAAAAAATGGAAGGCACCAAGCGGAATATCGGTATAGTCTTGGAAAAATTTGTCCAAAATACTATTGAATATGCTCAGCATGAACTGGGGCTTTTGCTGGGTGATATTGAAGTACCGGACGTCAAAACAGTTTTTAAGAACAGGCATACTTTAATAGTGGTCAGGGGACAGGATTATAAGGACGACCTCGCTGCCATCAGGTCTTACATCGAGGAAGTCAAACCGGTTTTAGTAGGTGTGGACGGCGGGGCGGATGCCCTCCGCGAGTTTGGATATAAGCCGGATATAATTATCGGCGACATGGACAGCATCAGTGACGGGACTCTCAAATGCGGCGCCGAAATAATTGTCCACGCTTATCCTGACGGCCGGGCGCCGGGTATGGAGAGGGTGAAAAAGCTGGGGCTCAGTGCGGTGAAGTTTCCCGCTCCCGGTACCAGTGAGGATATCGCGATGCTTTTGGCTTATCATAAAGGGACTGAACTTATCGTGGCCGTGGGAACACACTCCAATATCATAGAGTTTCTGGACAAAGGAAGAAAAGGAATGTCCAGTACGTTCCTGGTGCGGCTGAAAGTCGGTTCCATCCTGGTTGATGCCAAGGGAGTAAACAAACTTTATAAAAGAAAAGTAAAATTCAGATACCTGGCGGAGCTGGTGGCTGCCGCATCTGTCACTGTTGCCATTTTCGCCTACCAGTTTCCGGTTACCAGGCAGTTCCTGCGGGTTATCTGGCTCAAACTGAAAGTAGCTTTTGGCATTTAGGGGAGGCCAGCAAATGATCATTGATTTGAAGTACCATATTGCTTCACTTATAGCAGTGTTTTTGGCTTTGGGAATCGGTATCCTGCTTGGTTCCGCGGTTTTGGGAAATGATGTCAACGACGTTATTGTCCAACAACAGAAACAAATGGTTGATAACCTGAAGAGAGATTTTGAGCAGATCAGAAAGGAAAACAAGGCGGCCCAGGATGAAATAGCGGCTTACAAGACTTCTTTAAACATCAGCAAAGACTTTGAGAAGCAGATCCTTCCTTATCTTGTGTCTTCTAAACTGACCGGGAAGCAGATTGCAATTGTCGAGACCAACAGTTACGGTTTTCATGAAGACTGGATGAACACGCTGAAATCGGCCGGGGCAAAGATCACGTCGGTTACAACGGTTCTGGAGGGATTTGACCTGAAGAACGAGACTACAAGGAAAGAGATAGCCACCAAGTTAATGCTGGGCGACCACTCCGAGGCAGGGGTTACCAAAGAAGTATCCAGGGAAATTGCCGTGGGGATCATCAGCGCGCAAAATATTGAGAACCTGCACTATTTCGAGCAGTTGGGAATGATCCAGACCTCGGGGGATTACGGTGTCCCCGTCAATGCCGTGATTTTTGTCGGCGGCAGCCAGACAGACCCGGGAGACCGCTTAGCTATCCTGGATTTGCCCATGATGAAGTATTTTCTGTCGCAGAACATTCCTGTATACGGCGTGGAAACGAGCGATGTCGTCTATTCATACATGAAACAATACCAGAAACTGAAAGTCAGCACTGTTGACAATATAGACATGGTCCCGGGACAGCTGTCCCTGGTCATGGCGATCAGCGGAAAGCCGGGGAATTACGGTATCAAAAGCACTGCCAGGGACCTTATGCCGGTTTTCCCGTAGGAGTGAAACCACGTGACCCCAAAAAAAGTTTCAGTTTTGATTCCCGCTCATAATGAGGAAAAATACATTTTCGAAACCGTTGATGCTGTCAGCAAAATCACAGAAATAAGCGAGATTGTGGTTATTGATGATGCCTCCGTTGACAATACCGCCCAGCTGGCGGTTGATGCGGGGGCTCTGGTTGTTTCTCTGCCCAGAAACCTGGGGAAAGGAGGAGCCTTAAACAAGGGGCTGGAACATGTCTCCGGTGAAATCATCGCCCTGATAGACGGGGATCTCGGTCCAACTGCCATAGAATTAAAAAAACTGCTGGCCCCGGTGCTGGCTGACCGGGCTGACATGACTGTGGCCAAATTTCCGAAAGCCAGGAAAAAAGGCGGTTTTGGCCTGGTTAAGGGCCTGGCCAGAAAAGGCATTAAGCTTTTTACCGGCCTGGAGGTAGCTGCACCGTTGTCGGGTCAGCGGGTTATGAAAAGGCAGGTTATTGATGCTCTTGGAGGCTTTGAATCCGGATACGGGGTTGAAGTGGGGATGACCATTGATGTGGCCCGCATGGGATTCCGCATTCAGGAAGTGGAAGTTAATATGTCCCATGCAGAAACCGGCAGGGATTTGCGCGGGTTTTTGCACCGGGGGAAACAGTTTATTCATGTGGCCCGGGTTCTGGCTCGCCGCCTGGCAGTGAGGTGAGATTTATGGCGGGTCTTTTGTTTGCCGCTGCATTTGCGGGGTCTTTTTTCATTACATGGTTGATTCTCCCTTTAATCATGGGAATGTTGATCAAGTCCGGCTTTGTACGGCCAAATTTCCGGAATGAAGAGGTTCCTTTGGGGGTTGGGCTGGTTTTCTTTCTGTCCGCTCTGGTAGTGATAATGGTCGGCAGATACTTTGGGTGGCTGGAAAACAACGCTTATACTTTCCTGTTTGCCGTTGGGACTACGGGCCTTTTTGGACTGGTTGACGATGTATTCGGGTCCAGGCATGCTTCCGGATTAAAAGGGCATTTTAAAAAATTATTATATGAGAGGGAAATGACCACCGGGGCATTAAAGGCTCTGGCCGGCGGTTTTGTGGCCCTCATGGTCAGTCTGGAGTTGGGAGAAGGCAGCGGTATCTACCGGGGGCTATATATTCTCGTAAACACGCTGATGATAGCCCTTTCCACCAATGCCGTCAACTTGCTGGATTTGAGGCCGGGCCGGGCCGGGAAAGGTTTTCTGGTTTTCGCTGTCTTGATGATAATTCTTGGAACCGGAAATACCCAGTTGTTCTTCCTGGCTGTAATTGCAGGCAGTTTGGCCGCATATCTCCCGCTGGACCTGCAGGGGCGGGCCATGATGGGCGATACCGGTTCAAATATGCTGGGGATGACTGTTGGGTATGTGGCGGTGCATGTTTTGTCTTTACCAGTAAAATTGGCATACCTCCTGTTTTTGATAGGATTCCATCTGTTGACTGAGAAGTATTCCCTGACTAAGATAATAGAAAACAATAAGTTTCTCAACTTTATAGATATGCTGGGAAGAAAGTAGCTGTCCCATTAAATATGCTATCTTCTAAGTTCGGTCAAAATATTGGACGGGCGGGTATATTCCTGCGAGCGGCCACAATCTCCACCGGCCACATTGGAGGTTTGAGGTTA
>DYZU01000061.1 GCA_022735835.1 Thermincola sp.
TAAGAACACTTACTCCTCTCCATCAAAACCTTTGTAAATATATCTGAAATATATATTATAATAAACCGCGCGCCATTGTCAACTTTATCGCAGGAAAAGGGCAATGTCGTTTTGTTCAGCTTCAATTGCCAAATTCCGGCAAATGTAATGAAATAATTTCTAATTTTAATTTCTATCTATTTCTTATAACAGGATCAATGAACTTGGTGAGCAGTCTCAAAAAATCGGGGAAATAATTCAGGTCATCGACGATATTGCCGACCAGACCAACCTCTTGGCTTTAAATGCCGCTATTGAAGCGGCCAGAGCCGGGGAGCACGGCAAAGGCTTTGCGGTGGTGGCCGACGAGGTGCGCAAGTTGGCAGAAAGGTCAGGCCAAGCTACAAAAGAAATTGCGGAACTTATAACCAGTATCCAGCGAGTAACCACAACAGCAGTCAATTCAATGCAGATAGGCATTAAGGAAGTAGAAGACGGCGTCGACCTGGCCAAGGAAGCAGGAAACTCCCTTAATGAAATTGAACAGATTACCGCCAACAATCAGGAAGTTTCGGCCTCAGCCGAACAATTGTCAAAACTGGCCCAGGAGCTCAAGAAACTCGTTGTACAGTTTAAGGTATAGGGGACATAAAGTTATTTATGACCTCCTTAAATACCTCCTAACCCGTTGGCGGCGCATAAATTTCAGGTTAATTCCCAAAATCCCTCCTGTACACCCGGCCAGCAGCACTGTCCCGGCAAATACCAGGGTAGCCATGCCGAATGAAACGGCCGGGAAAACAAGTATTTTGAGCAATATGACCATAAACAGGTAAAAAGCGGCCACGGCTCCGCCATGAAGCCACCCTGCTGACCCGGCAGCCAGCCCGCCCTTAAACCCGCCTAACAAAACGCTGATAAACGCGACTGTCATCAAAGCAAACGGAAGATAGACCACCTTTTCTTCCGCCAGGAAACTGTATATCAGGAGCCCCAAGAGACCCAGGCCGGAACCTGTCGCCGCAGCCGTCCCTCCGGCCGTCAAAGCAGCCCATAACGACCTCGGATTCATCTTCCCACCCTCCTTTCAGAACAGCGGCCAGCGGCCACCTATACTTTATGCCTGATAATAAGAAACAGGAACAGGCTGTAGAAAAGCCCCCCGGAAAGCAAAGTATAGGCCCTGAGATATCCCTTCATTGATATATACAAAAAAATCATGGCTGCCGATGACAAGGCCACCAGCGCACAGATAAAAGCCGCCGTGTTCAGAACCCAGGGGGTCATGGCTATGCCGATAGCCGGGATAATGGAACTCTGGAATACCATGGCCCCTGTAATGTTGCCCAGAGCCAGGGTATCTTTACCCCTGCTGAC
The DNA here is from genome assembly GCA_022735835.1 of Thermincola sp. Lineage (GTDB taxonomy): Bacteria > Bacillota > Thermincolia > Thermincolales > UBA2595 > UBA2595. Next base: position 1,357 of record DYZU01000061.1, read on the forward strand.
CCAGATGATGCTGTTGAATTTCTCGGGCAGTTCCGTAGCTATCGGCGTAATAATCACCGACAGGATAAAAGGAGAGACATTCATGCTGTGGGCAATTTTCTCCATTGAATGGACAAACAGCTCAGCCCCTCCGATTATCCCGGCCACCGCACAAAACACCTGTAAGAAAATAAACCGGTATCTGGGCAGGGCCGCGGTACGGTTCAGCAGCAGAGGGTTTAAATCTTCACCCGGCATGCATTCACCCCCGGTAATGGTCCGGTAGGCATAGAATATGTAAGCCCCGACCATACCCAGGGCCAGGATTAATTTGTATTCATGCCTGTCAAGCAAGGCGGCCAGGATAGCAATTGAGTAAACCACCAGGAAGAACCTCAGGTCCCGTTTCAATACACCCTGGTCAATGGTCATAGTGGTTCTGCGTTTACCGAAAAAGGCAAAGACCAGGGCTGCCAGGCCGGTTACAAAGAGCGCCAGGGTTCCCAGCATGAAAGGTGCCCCCAATATTGCCCCGACCCCTATTTCAGTAGTGGCCTGGCTTGCTCCCAACCCGATGGCAATTATGGGTACCAGGGTTTCCGGCAGGGCCGTCCCAACAGCCGCCAGGATGCTGCCAACAGCCCCCTCGGAGAGCTTCATCCTCCGGCCCAGCCATTCTATCCCGTTGGTAAACAACTCCGCGCTCAGCAAAATTAACCCCAGGCCCAGCAGGAGGGTCCCTATATTGAACATGTCAACACCTCTTTCCGCTGCACATTAAAAGGTATGCGGAAGCAGGAGATTTAATGACGTAATTGGATTTTAGAAATGTGAAAAAGCTTCTTGATAAACATTTCGGGGCTGTCCCATAAACGGGTTTGCGGATAAAACAACTTTGACAAAAAGAAGGGCTGACTGATTTTGAGGTTTTTCTTGTGTTGCCGTCGTGGGCAGACGAACAACACCGAAAAACAGAAAAAGTAGTCAGCCCTTCTTAATGTTCCGGTACTTTGTCAACAACCCCTTATGGGACAGCCCCATCTTTGAAGCCTAAATTATATATCTGTTTAATATTTCCCACAACTCATCCTTACCCTGACCCGTCTCTGCGGAAAAAACCACAATCGGAGTCTCAGGCAAAGGCTCCAGGTTATCCCGTATTATCTTCACATGTTTCTGCCATTTCCCACGCGGAATCTTGTCCGCTTTGGTAACAGCCAACACGGTTGGTACCCCGTAGTGCTTCAGCCAGTTATGCATCTCAATATCCTCTTTGCTGGGGGGATGCCTGATATCTACCAGCTGGACAACAGCCTGAAGATTTTCCCTGTTTTTTAGGTAGCCTTCGATCATCCTGCCCCATAAGGCCTTTACATCCCTGGATACCTTGGCAAACCCGTATCCCGGCAAGTCAACAAAGTAAAAGCTGCCGTTGATATGATAAAAATTGAGAAGCCTTGTCTTCCCCGGGCTGCTGCTGGTCTTGGCCAATGACTTCCTGTTCAGCAGTTTGTTGATCAAAGAAGATTTACCCACATTTGAACGCCCGGCAAAGGCAATTTCCGGCTGTCTGCCCCCGGGATACTGTTTCGGGCCGGCGGCACTTACAACGTACTCGGCGGAGACAATACGCATCCTAAGCCTCCTTCAGGGCCCGTGCCAATACCTCATCCATATGCTCGACAAAAACAAACTCCAGCTTGCTCTTTACCTTCTGAGGTATTTCTTCCATGTCTTTCTTATTTTCCAACGGAAGGATAACAGTTTTTATGCCCGCCCGGTGCGCTGCCAGTACCTTTTCCTTAACTCCTCCGATAGGCAGGACCCGGCCGCGGAGGGTGATTTCACCGGTCATGGCCACTTCCCGCCGGGTTTTCCTGTTGGTGAGAGCGGAAGCCAGGGCAGTGGCCATGGAAATACCCGCCGAAGGACCGTCTTTGGGGATAGCCCCTTCAGGTACATGGATATGAATGTCCTTCTTCTCATAAAAGTCTTCCGGTATACCCAGTTCGGCTGCCTTGGAACGGATGTAGCTAAACCCCGCCTGGGCCGATTCCTTCATTACTTCTCCCAGTTTACCGGTGAGGGTAAGCTTGCCGGTTCCCTGCATGACAGTGACTTCAATAGCCAGAACATCGCCTCCCGTTTCGGTCCAGGCGAGGCCGGTGGCAATGCCCACCTCGTCTTCTTTTTCCGCTGTCCCAAAGCGAAAACGCGGGACACCCAGATAGTGCTCCAGGTTTTGCATGGTTGCCTTGGCATGCCGGGTTTTTCCCTGGACAATCTCCTTCGCCGCTTTCCGGCAGATGGTGGCAATCTGGCGTTCCAGGTTCCGGACACCCGCTTCCCTGGTGTATTCCCTGATTATTTTGCGGACAGTGTTTTCCGATATAGACAACATCTGGGGTTTTAACCCATGTTCCTTTAACTGCTTTGGAATAAGGTGCCTGGTAGCAATATTCACCTTTTCCTCTTCCGTGTACCCGGAAATATAGATGATTTCCATGCGGTCCAGCAGCGGCCGGGGAATGGGATGCATGGTATTGGCGGTAGTAATAAACATTACATTTGACAAGTCAAAGGCGGCTTCAATGTAATGGTCGCTAAACGTGCTGTTCTGCTCGGGATCCAGCACCTCCAGCAACGCCGCCGAGGGGTCGCCCCTGAAATCCATGCTCATCTTGTCGATTTCGTCCAGCAGGAACACCGGGTTGTTGGAACCGGCCTGCCTGATGCCCTGAATAATTCTGCCGGGCAGGGCGCCCACATAGGTGCGGCGGTGTCCCCTGATTTCCGCTTCATCCCGCACCCCACCCAGAGACATGCGGACAAACTTCCGTTCCAGGGCGCGGGCTATAGACTTGGCCAATGAGGTCTTGCCAACTCCCGGCGGCCCTATAAAGCACAAAATAGGTCCTTTCATTTTTTTGGCCAGTTTTCTTATGGCCAGGTACTCCAAAATCCTCTCCTTGACCTTATCCAGGCCATAATGGTCTTCATTTAAAATAATTTCGGCCTTATTGATATCCAGCCGGTCCTTGGTCTTCTTATTCCAGGGAAGGGCCAGCAGCCAGTCCAGATAAGTGCGGATTACCCCGGATTCCGCCGCCATGGGAGGCATTTTTTCCAGCCGTTCAACTTCCTTGAGGGCCTTTTCCTCTACCTCTTTCGGCAGCTTGGCCCTGGCGATTTTCTCCCTGTACTCTTCACCCTCGGCTACCCGCTCGTCCTTTTCACCCAGTTCCTTCTGGATAGCCTTCAGCTGCTCCCGCAGGTAATATTCTTTCTGGGTCTTTTCCATTTGTTTTCTGACCCGGAGATTAATCTTTCGCTCCAGTTCCAGGATCTCCATTTCTTTGGCCAGGATCCCGCAAAGGATCTCAAGCCTTTTGGAAACATCGACCGCTTCCAGAACCCTCTGCTTGTCCTCAATTTTCAGGGCCAAATGGGACGCGATAATATCTGCCAGCCTGCCGGGCTCCTCCAGGTTAACCACGGTGACCACTGTTTCAGGCGGAATGCGTTTGCTCATCTTTACATATTGTTCAAATTGGGTGACAAGACTTCTCATCAAAGCCTCAATTTCGGGATTTACGGTCACACTCTCGGAATACTCGGTAACCAGCACCTTAAAGTAGGGTTCATGTTCAAGATAACGCTCGATTTTGGCCCTGGCCAATCCCTCCACCAGTACCCTGATGGTACCGCCGGGCAGTTTTAAGAGTTGTTTAATTTCTGCCACGGTCCCAATTTCATATATGTCGTCTTCATTGGGCTCATCGGTCTGAGCTTCTTTTTGAGTAGCCAAAAAAATGATTCTGTCCTGAATCATGGTTTCTTCGATTGCCTTAACCGATTTCTCCCGGCCCACATCCAGGTGTATGATCATATATGGAAAAACCAGTATCCCCCTTAAGGGCAGGAGCGGTAACGAGCGGGTTGTTTCTTTTGTTGCGTTCTCTTCAGCCATTGTGACCACCTCCAGGTCCTGTATCATCTTATTCTACGTTTAAATACACTATATCTATTATATACCTTTCCACAACAGTCCTGCAAGAGATGGATAAAATTGAAAGCCCCTAAGCAAGGAGCGGGGCTAAAGATGCATTCATACCCCTGGCGGGTATATTAACATTATCCATTTAATACGGACTTTTTTATAGAGGTGAAGCGCTTAACGTGTCTGCCCGGAGATAGCTGCTCTGGCTGCCGGATTCCGTAACAATAGAATATTTTATAATATCGGTCAAATTATCGACACCTGTAACCTCAATATCGTTCATTTCCTTAAACATGGCCTGGTAATTTTCCCTGGGAATCAGAACCCTCTTGGCTCCCGCCTGTCTGGCCGCCTCCACCTTAGCCACTACCCCCCCAACCGGTTTGACGGTCCCCCGGATGGAAATCTCCCCGGTCATCACCGTCTTATTGTCTACCGGCAGGTTTTTAATGGCTGAATATACCGCAGTGGCAACGGCTACGCCGGCGGAAGGTCCGTCAACCGGCACTCCTCCGGGGAAATTCACATGAATGTCATAGTTTAAGGGTTCCAAATCAAAACTGTACCTGAGAGCCGTAAGGACATTTTCCACTGAGCCCCTGGCCGTACTCTTCCGTTTGATCACTTTGGTACCGCTGCCTATTTCTTCCTCGTCAACGACCCCTGTAACTATAATCCTTCCTTTTCCCTTCTCAACCTCAACTACCGTGGCCTCGATCTCCATCAAAGTTCCCATATTGGGCCCGTATACCGCCAACCCGTTGACAATACCCACCTGAGGCGCTTTCGGTATTTTCTTTTCCGGGCGCGGGGAATACTGGCCGCTGTTGACAACCCACTCAACATCGGCAGCCCTGATCACCTTCCGGCGTTCGGTTAAGGCTATTCCGGCGGAGATCTGGATAATGTTTACAGCCTCCCGTCCATTGGTAGCATACTTTTTCACCACATCTACGGCTCCCTCTTCCAACTGGAAATCAATCTTACGGGCCGCGTTTTCCGCAATTAATGCTATTTCCCCGGGAAGAAGGGCCCTGAAGAAAACCTCCAGGCATCTGGACCGGATAGCCGGAGGTATCTCCTGAGGCGTTCTGGTAGTTGCCCCCACCAGGCGGAAATCAGCCGGCAGGCCGTTCTGAAACATGTCGTGGATATGTACGGGTATATTGGTATCTTCTGAACTGTAGTAAGCGCTTTCCAAAAAAACCTTGCGGTCTTCCAGGACTTTTAAAAGCTTGTTCATTTGTATGGAATGAAGTTCCCCGATTTCGTCAATGAACAGCATCCCCCCGTGAGCTTTGGTAACCGCACCCATTTTCGGCTGCGGTATGCCGGCCACTCCTAACGGGCCCGCTCCCTGATAAATAGGGTCATGGACCGAACCGATCAGGGGATCCGCAATACCCCTTTCATCAAACCTGGCGGTTGTGGCATCCAATTCCACAAACTTGGCTTTAGAGCCGAAAGGAGAATCGGGGTTTCTCTTGGCTTCTTCCAGAATTAAACGGGCTGCGGCGGTCTTGCCGACACCAGGCGGCCCGTAGATGATCACATGCTGGGGATTAGGACCGCACAGGGCCGCCCGCAAGGCTTTTAACCCCTCTTCCTGGCCGATAATCTCTTCAAACTTTGCCGGTCTTGTTTTTTCGGAAAGGGGTTCAGTAAGGCTTAACTGCCTTAATTGCTGCAGTTTTTCCATCTCTTTTCTGGACTCTTTTTCCACCGCTACTTTATTGCCCTGCTGAGCCCTGAGCAAATTAAGAAAATACAGCCCGATAACAATGGCAAAAAATATCTGGATAAAACTTAAAAACCCTCCGATACCGCCCAAATAATCCACCTTGAAACCTCCCTTGAACCCGTTTTGGGTCATATGTCCAAAAGATAGTATTACCTGTCCGGAGAGGTTTTATAAGTGGTTATGCGCGTTATGCTGAATCCGTTCTCTTGGGCGGCTCCGCGTACTCGGAGAGGGTAATATAAATAAGATAGTTCAACAGTATTTGAGAAAGCCGGGAAACATAAAAAACAAACTGACCAAACCATCCAATCAGACCGGCTTCTCCGGTGGGAAACCTCTGTAATAAGCCCAGCGACCCCATAGTATAAGTATATACCAGGCCGGCGAGACCTAAGCTGATCATGTAATACCAGGTAAGATACCGGAAGAACCTGGTGTGGTACCGCTGATGGTATTCCTTGACAACCCAGTAAATAAGGGCGGTGAGCCCCAGCTGCGCCGTCTGGCTGAAACCCAGTGACCAGGCAAATACGGCCCGGCTGTTAATAAAACCTGACAGATTAACCGGAATTGAAAACAACCACTGCCAGAGCGCCAGTCCCGGCATGACTTTACTTAGCCTTTTCCCAAAAACCTGCGGGGGTTCCCCGCAGGGCACATATCTTACCAGCCCGTAAACAAACAAGATAGTCGCCACAGTGGTTAACGTTACATCGACCATCCCTTTAACGGAAGCCAGGAACATATATGTCTGACCAACACCCATCGTAACACTGCCCTTAAGAGCGATAAAATTACCTTTTTGGACAACTTTGAAAACCATCATTAAAAAGTCGTTGACCAGCAGGATGGAAAAATACCATTTCAGCGTATTCAAAAAGGGGTTGGGATATTTATCATGCTTTTTTATTGCGGTTAAAACAAAGATGAAATTAATAATGAGCATCCCGATCATGTATTGAATCGGGTCTATAAACAGGCGCAGGGCAGGAAAACCGCGAAAAAACACAGGCCTTGTCTCCACAATTTGTCCCAGCAATACTGAAATACCGAGAAGGATAATAATAAACGCAATGACCTTCTGTTTCTGCTGCTCCGATAAGTGCCTTTTCCTCATTGTCCGCCTCCGCCGGTAAGTTTCCGTTATATATTTCACCAATAACCGACAAATTCCTGCAAAATAATGCTGACCGGGACATCTTTCCCGCCAGCCTCACTCCCATAAGTAAATGAGGCAGTTGCTCTAATTTTTGACCATAAAAAAGAAAGGCTGCCCCAGTTACTTATGGGACAGCCCCCCAGAAAGTTTTCATTAGGCAGTTTCCTCTTTTTTCTTCTTCCTGTCTACAGTAAGCAGAATAGGCGGTTCTTTCTTGAGGACCACATCCTTAGTGATGGTACACTTGGCAACATCGTCCCTGGAAGGAACTTCATACATCACATCCAGCATGATATCCTCAATTATAGCCCGCAGCCCCCTCGCACCGGTGTTCCTCTTCATGGCCTCCTTAGCGATGGTTTCGAGGGCGTCACCTGTAAATTCAAGGGTTATGCCGTCCATCTCAAAGAATTTTTGATACTGCTTGACAAGGGCATTCTTGGGTTCGGTGAGAATCTGGACCAGCGCCTCCTCATCGAGAGCTTCTAGAGTTACAATTACCGGTAAACGCCCGACAAATTCGGGTATCAGCCCGTATTTCAAAAGGTCTTCCGGCAGAATGTGTTTAAGAAGCTCACTGGAATTCCTCTCTTTTTTGGAATGGATCTCTGCGCCAAACCCCAGGCCTTTCTTGCCGATTCTGTTCTGAATTATCTTGTCAATACCGTCAAAGGCTCCTCCGCAAATGAACAGGATGTTTGTAGTATCCAGCTGGATAAACTCCTGGTGCGGGTGCTTGCGCCCACCCTGGGGAGGCACACTGGCAACCGTCCCCTCAAGAATCTTGAGCAGAGCCTGCTGCACGCCTTCTCCGGAAACATCCCTGGTAATGGATGGGTTTTCAGACTTTCTGGCAATTTTGTCTATCTCGTCAATATACACAATCCCCTTTTCGGCCTTTTCCACGTCATAATCGGCGGCCTGGATGAGTTTGAGCAGGATATTCTCAACATCCTCACCGACATAGCCCGCCTCGGTCAGGGAAGTGGCATCCGCAATGGCAAAAGGAACATTCAGGAGCCTGGCCAGCGTCTGAGCCAGGAGCGTTTTCCCGCTTCCGGTCGGACCAAGCATGACAATGTTGCTCTTTTGCAGCTCCACATCATCAACCCTGCTCCCCATATTAATTCTCTTATAATGGTTGTATACCGCGACGGAAAGAGCCTTTTTGGCAGCTTCCTGGCCAATAACATACTGGTCGAGGATCTCCTTAATTTCTTTCGGTTTCGGCAATTCCCCCATTTCCATACCGAGGTCTTCACTGAGTTCTTCCTCGATTATCTCGTTGCAGAGTTCGATACACTCGTCACAAATATAGACCCCCGGCCCGGCAACCAGTTTCTTCACCTGATCCTGAAGCTTGCCGCAAAACGAACACTTCAGTTGGCCTTTATCGTCACTGAATTTATACATAAAAATTTCACCTCTGTTCCGTTACTTCCGAACGCTGATCACCTCATCAACAACGCCGTATTCCTTGGCCTCCTGTGCCGACATGAAGAAATCGCGTTCCGTATCGTGAGCCACTCTTTCCAGCGGTTGGCCGGTATGGGTCGCCAGCAATTTATTGATTACTTCTTTCATCCGCAAAATTTCCTTGGCATGAATCTCAATCTCCGTCGCCTGGCCCTGGACCCCCCCCATAGGCTGGTGAATCATTATACGGGCATAAGGCAGCGAAAAACGCTTGCCTTTAGCGCCGGCCGCCAGGAGGAAAGCGCCCATACTGGCCGCCTGTCCCAGGCATATAGTCGAGACATCGGGCTTTATATACTGCATGGTGTCATAAATCGCCATCCCGGCAGTAACTACCCCACCGGGGGAATTCAGGTACAGGTGAATATCCTTATCGGGGTCTTCGGCCTCCAGAAACAGCATCTGGGCAATTACCAGGTTGGCCATGTGGTCATCTATGGGCCCCCCGATAAATACAATGCGATCTTTCAATAAGCGTGAATAAATATCGTACGCCCGTTCTCCTCTGTTGGTTTGTTCGACAACCATCGGTACCAAGTAACTCAAAGAACCCACCTTCTTTCTTAAATTATACAACAATTGTCTCCTATTGGTAAACAAGGCGGTTTTAAAATCCGCCTGGTATTTATTGATAATATTTTATTCTATAACGGCTTTTTCCTGCAAGAAATCGACAGTTTTATCAATTACAATGCTTTTTCTCAGCGGCTCCAGGTTGCCCCCATTCTCCAGCCACTGCTTAAACACGCCCGGTTCGGAATTATAGCGGGCCGCCATTTCAGCTACTTTGGCGTCAATATCCTCGTCGGTTGCCGTAATATTTTCCTTGGCCGCAATCGCCTCCAGCACCAGATCAATTTTAACCGCTTTTTCCGCGGCTGGGCGGTAGTCTTTCCGTATCGCTTCCAGGTTGGTATTGCTATACTTGAGGTAATCATCAAGCTGAAGTCCCTGCATCCTCAATCTCTGGGTAAAGCTTTGCAGCATGGAGTCGATTTTCTGCTGGATCATGATTTCGGGAACTTCCACTTCAGCATTCTCCACCGCCTGGTCCACCAGCTCGTCTTTCATCCGGTTGTCGGCCTGTCGTTCTGCCGCCTCTTTTAGTCTATTCAAGATATTATCCTTTAATTCCTGTAAGGTCTCGAATTCACTGACATCCTTGGCAAACTCGTCATCCAGGTCAGCCAGCTCTTTCCTCTTGATCGCCTTTATTTCCACTCTAAACTTGGCATCTTTTCCGGCCAATTCAGGTGAATGGTAATCCTTAGGGAAAGTGACATTGACCTCTCTTGTCTCACCTACTTTGGCTCCTACCAGCTGGTCCTCGAACCCGGGGATAAACGCCCCCGAACCCAGTTCCAGCGAATAATCGGTACCGGTGCCGCCCGGGAAAGCCACTCCGTCAAGGAATCCTTCAAAATCAATAACGGTAATATCTCCCTGTTGGGCCGGACCTTCTTCAATATTTACCAGTTGAGCATGGCGCATCCTCAGTTTTTCCAGCTCAGCCTGAACTTCTTCAGCAGTAACTTCGCTTTCCTGTTTCTTTATTTTAAGTCCCGTATATTGGCCCAATTTCACTTCGGGTTTGACCTCGACGGTGGCCTTAAAAATAACCGGCTTATTTTCCTCTACCTGTACAATATCGACTTTGGGTTTATCTATAGGCTCTATGCCACTTTCCCTGACGGCTTCAAAATAAGCTTCCGGGACAAGAAAGTCCAGGGCCTCTTCTTTCAAGTATTCCTTACCGACATGCCTTTCCACCAGTACCCTGGGAGCCTTCCCTTTTCTAAAACCAGGGATGGTAACTTTTTTGGCAACCTTTTTATAAGCTTTGTCCAGGGCTTCTTCCATTTTTGCCGGTTCTATTTCAACTTCCAGCGCTACGAAATTCTTCTCTATCTTTTCCACATTTACTTTCATTTATTCTCCTCCTATGTCTCTGAATAATATATGAAGATAAAAAAAATGTGTGCCTTAAAACAACACCCCGGTGGGTGAATTATATCACTACCGAGGTCAAGACGAATACCCTCTCTTAACTTCGATGGAACCACTGCAAACCGTGTTTATGTAATAAATGGGGTTATTTTAGCTACATTGTTTATTTTAACGATTTAGCCAGGCAGTGTCAAGAGCTTTCCGTACAATTTTAACCAGCAGTACGGCTGCCATTATTGCCATTATAGGGGTCAGCGGGTACATATACCTTTCGATCGGAATGAAAGCCAGCTGAATCAGGGTCGAAAACACAACAAACAGCGCCGGCCAGCGCATCCGGCTGTCAAACAGGTTGAAAAAGGCGCCCAACCATCCCATCACGACAAATACCCAAAAGTGCAAGCCTTTGGCCCAGGCGGTGTACACTCCCCATGGCCTTAACCAGAGAAAAGACAGTTTCCCGACAGTAAACCACTTAATCCAGAGCCAGGGGTCGGTCTTAAGTCCCTCTTTAATTCTCTGGAAAGCCACCTTAGTCTTCTCAGACGGAGGCACGTTTTCGACAATGGACGGCCCTATCCGGTCATACCGGTCATAAGGGTCCGTCCCGCGCAGTATCGGGTCTCCTGACTGGGTAGCAAACATGATAAACTTGTCAAAGACCAGATAATTGCGTACCCACCACGGTGTCATTACCAGGCAAAACGCGGATACAGCCACAAGTAAACCGGCCAGAATCCGCGGGTCCCGCCGCAAAATAAAATGAATTATGTAAGGGACGGCCAAAAAGGGGGCTGCCGCCGGTCTTACCAGAACCGCCGTGGCCAGCGCGGCTCCGGAAAGGGCATGCCACCTAAACCCGTGTCTCTCAAACGCTACAATTACGGAATAGATGTATCCCAACAGGACAAAAACGTATAGCACTTCGGTCAGTATCCTATTATTGGCCATCAATGACGGCGGATATACTGCCGCCAGGGCCGCGGCCAAAAAACCGGCCGCAGGGCCGCCGCCTTTTCTGGCAATCAGGTATACCAAAAAAACCGAACCTGTACTTATTATAACCTGAACAAGCCTAACCGTAATCAACGGCTCAAGATGTAACAACCCGGCGAAAAAATAGACTGCCGCCAGGAACAGGGGAAATCCCGGGGTCACATAAGCGCTGGGTTCGGATGAATAATACCCGAGAAAGCCCTGGTCAAGAAAACGCAGAGTCATCTCGTGATACCCTATTTCATCATGTGACAGTTTTAATACCGGAGAAGTATACAGGTAATACAGCCGGGTTCCCAAAGTTACCAGTAACAGAAGAATTAATATAATTTTTTCCGCTTTTGACATCTGCCCGGTTTTCACCGGGGAATAACGGTTAAGCATGTTGGCCCCCTTTTGCCTTTTCGGTCTCAGCGGCAATTCTCAGGACCTGGAAAACCACAGGCACAATCAGGTAATTTAACAGCAAGGCCGCAGCTATCACACCCGAATCATTGAAGGCAAAAGCAGCCACTGCCCCGGTCAACAGACCGGTGGAGCCGGATTTCAGAAACGGCATCTTTTCGTCCAATTCGTTCAGGTAAGCCTGGTTTCTCAGATACAGACCAATCCACAACAGTAACTGCAGAAACAGTATATTACTGAACGGTGAATGCCGCAACAGGTAGAAGTTGGCCACCATTTTCCTCTGGATAGTCTGCCAGATGGCCAGGATATCTCCGGAGAACAGACTGTTAATGGCGCGCCCAATGTGGGACTGGACCCCGGAGGCCAAAAAATAGTTGAGGGCCGCAAGAACGCCCACTCCGCCAGCCAATACAGCCACCAGCAAGAACCAGGACCGGCGGTTAATTTTCCGGCCTGTAAATTTATACATGGCTACCGTAAAACCGGCCACTGCCGTAAGAGCCCCACCCGCGTTAGTCCCGAGAGCGGGAGCAGCAAAGAATACCGTAAGGCCCGCAAACAGCAGGCCGATAAAAGGCAGCAGCCGGTGTTTCGCTGCGGGATATTGCTGAAGCAGAGCGGCACAACCCAAAATCGCCGCACCGATAATTACTCCCATATATTCATTGCCAATCCCGTAAAACCTTCCGCCTATAATAAGGTCATAACCCAGAGCGGCACTTTTCATCAGGTATCCGCCGGTAAGCACGTCAAGCACCACGGGTACGACACTCACGGCAGCAACGGTAAGATACAATTTGAGGTCATCCTTTATCCTGGTTAAAAGATATGTAATCAAAGCCACGAATACCAGTGATGCGATAATGGCCAGGCGGGGATTGGATAAACCCATCAACGGCACCAGCAAAATGGCCAGCGGGTACAGCATAATTGCCGCCAGCAGGTATCTGGCCGGTTCAATTTTACGGAAATACCGGAAAACGACCTGCAGTAAAACCAGGAAATAAACAATCCATTGATACCGTGTAAAATAATAGAGAATCCCCGTCCTCTGGCGGGAGTTGGCGGCCAGCCACTGGTACATGTTCATAATAAAAGCGGCCGGGGGTTGTTTATTTTCTTTGACGCTTTGCACCGGGAGGCCTATAATCCCGCCCGCCTGTTCCGCTTTTAAATGGGCGGCCACTGTCGCGGCCACGTCAAGATTGGCCACCAGTCCCTTCTGCCTGGTGCTTGGCGATGTCAGCACACTTCCCGGCAGGATTTCTCCACCAGCAATTACGAGAGGAGTTAAGCGGGCTCCTTCCCTGATAGCCTGCGCGGGCGGCAAAGGAGAAACCAGCATTACCATCGTCTCTCTGCTGACCATAGGAATCAGGCTGCCAATAAACTTATCAACCTCGCGCATGGCCCTGTCCCGGTGAATTTCAATCATCCTCTTCATCAGTTGGGCGGAGATTTCGTTTACTCTCAGCGTATCACCCGTCTCAACCACTATAAAATCGCTGGAGTCCCACACCCGGTCCAGCTCCGTTTTCAGTTTTGCGTAGTCAGTTCTCCAGCCATACGGTGACCTGGGATCTTTTACAAGCAGATCCCTGCTGATATTGCCCTCATCCACGCGCCCCAGGTCATCCATGGCGATGGCTACAGCCAGCCTGTTGGCCGGCTCGCCAGGGTCAAGGTCACTGTTTCCTATTACCGCAGTCCTCATCCCGTATTGGTGCAGGACAGTTCCCAGCCGGCCCGGGGTAGACCCGGTGTATCTTTTCTGGTTAACCTTTAAGGTGGCCGCTATACTGATATTCAAAACCCGGCTGGGCCCCGGGTCTTTCCCCGTATTCCGCCGGTACACTGCATCTGCTTTTGAACCGTCAGCCAGGGTCTCATCTTTATTATAGCTCTCCCCGGTCAGAGCGGACCCGATAAACTTGTCTCCTGCTCCGAGGGAAACGTAGGAATTTATGTCGGTGTAGTCTCCCGCGGTCCCGACAGTCATAAGACTTAAGCCGCCCAGCGAAACCAGCTTCTGAATATTTTTATATTTGTCACTGGTGACGTCCTCAACGGTAATCCGGTCGACCACCACCATGACGACTTTGGGTTTAGCATTTTCAGCGGCCGCAGCGGGAAGCAAGACAGCATGGCCGAGCGCCACAGACAGCAGAAATACCGCCAGCACTACCCCGGTCAACCGCCGCAAATTCCACGGTGAACCATAATTCCTGTGCAAATTTAAGCCCGAGCTTATTTCTCTCATAAAAACCTCGTATCACTGCCGACTTTTAACATCATTGCCGGCTTTTAACCGGATTCAGCATATTTATGGGTA
>DYZU01000062.1 GCA_022735835.1 Thermincola sp.
TATAACGCCGCTCTCCGGAACACACCTGCCCGTCCTTTTTGACGAGTTTTTAAGCAAGATCGCCCATTTATGGGACAGCCCCACAGCTTGCCCGAAATCGCGGAGGGTGCCTCTTTTGGAACTTCCATCTACTGTATGTTTATAGAAAACATTGTCAATACTATCTTATGATGAGAAAATTTTTCAAGTCGGCAAATCCTTGCTCTTGTGAAGAAACGGGAAATACAGTATAATATTATAAGGTGTTTATGGGCGGCTTTTTTTTGATGACCTGAGAGTCGGAACGGAACAAAACCAAATATTTTCCTCTGCTTCTCCTGGTTTTCTCACAATTAATCAGTCGCGGCTTTCGGCGTGTTTTTTTGTTATCAGGAGGTGTAGAAATGGCGAGAGATACAAAGTTATCTATTATTCCCCTGGGTGGACTGGGGGAAATCGGAAAAAACATGATGGTTGTGAAGTACGGGGAAAATATTTTGGTTATTGACTCGGGCCTTATGTTTCCGGAAGAAGAGATGTTGGGAATAGACATAGTTATTCCTGATATCACTTTCCTGCTGGAAAACAGAGAGAGCGTCAGAGGGATAGTGTTAACCCACGGTCATGAAGACCATATAGGGGCATTACCCTATGTGCTCAGGCAAATTAATGTCCCGGTTTACGGAACGAAACTGACCCTTGGTTTGCTGCAGGGCAAACTCAGGGAAAACAATGTTGCCGGAGGAGTAACTTTACACACTGTAAAACCCAGGGATATTGTGGACATCGGCCCGTTTAAAGTCGAATTTATACGGGTGAGTCACAGCATCCCGGATGCAGTTGCCATCGCAGTTCATACTCCCGTAGGCACTGTTCTTCACACAGGTGACTTTAAATTTGACCAGACACCCGTGGACGGGCAAATTACCGATTTTCAGAAACTTGCCGAGTTAGGGCAAAAAGGAACCCTGGTTCTGCTTTCAGACAGTACGAATGTGGAGCGACCCGGTTTTACTCTGTCTGAAAAAGTAGTGGGCAATACCTTTGACGAAGCTTTTAGAATGGCTAAAGGCCGGATTATTATTGCAACTTTTGCTTCCAATGTACACAGGCTGCAGCAGGCTATTGCCAATGCCTATAAGTATAACAGGAAGGTAGCCATTGCCGGCAGAAGCATGGTCAATGTGGTTGGTATTGCAGCGGAACTGGGTTACATCAATTTTCCGAAGGAAATCTTTGTTGAGCTCGATGAGATTAACCGTTTACCGGCTGACCAGGTTGCTATCCTGACCACGGGCAGCCAGGGTGAACCCATGTCTGCCCTGACAAGAATGGCTATGAGCGATCACCGGCAGGTTGAAATAATTCCCGGTGACACAGTAATAATTTCCGCTACTCCCATTCCGGGAAATGAGAAATTGGTAGCTCGTACCATAGACCACCTTTTTAAACAGGGTGCAGATGTAATTTATGAAGCCTTTTCAGGGATCCATGTATCCGGGCATCCCAGCCAGGAAGAACTGAAAATGATGCTGAACCTTGTGAAACCCAAATATTTTGTTCCGGTTCACGGAGAGTACAGGCACCTTATTAAACATGCCAATCTGGCCATGGAAACCGGTATCCCGCGTAACCATATTTTTGTGGCGGAAAACGGCCAAGTGCTGGAGTTCAGAAAAAACTCGGCCCGCATGAACGGTCGGGTCACTTCCGGGCGGGTTTTAGTGGACGGCTTGGGTGTCGGTGATGTGGGCAACATTGTTTTGCGGGACCGTAAACAGCTTTCTCAGGATGGTATATTGATCATAGTTGTTACCATTAATAAAGAAAGCGGCATGGTCTTATCCGGGCCGGATATTGTTTCCAGAGGATTTGTTTATGTGCGTGAGTCCGAGCAGCTAATGGAAGAAGCAAAGGAAAAAGTTAAACTTGCTCTCCAGAAATGCGAAGAAAAAGGACTGACGGAATGGGCAACCATCAAATCCAATGTCCGGGAAGCCGTGAGCAAGTATCTATACGAGAAAACCAGAAGAAGACCGATGATTTTACCAATCATCATGGAAGTTTGAAAATACGCGGCCAAAAAGCTGCGTATTTTTTTATGCTTCTTCACATACTAAGGACGAAAGTCAAATTGGGAGCGTGATTGAATGTTTGAAGCAGATCCGGGTATACCAGGTGTTTCCCCGGGACAGGAACCCGTAGCCGAACCGCAGCGGGTAAAAAAAACCAAGCAGGGAATTAATAAAAAAGGTGATGTCAACACCATAAAAGAATTGGGGCAGCTTAACATACCCCAGACCAAAACCAATATCCACTGTCTTCCTATTGTCGGCCAGATTGAAGGTCACGTTGTACTACCGCCACAGAACAAGACAACAAAGTATGAACATATTATTCCTCAACTGGTGGCTTTGGAGGAGAACCCGGAAATTGAGGGTGTCTTAATAGTCCTGAACACAATCGGCGGAGATGTAGAAGCGGGGTTAGCTATTGCCGAAATGATCACAAGTATGTCTAAACCAACTGTTTCGCTGGTGCTTGGCGGCGGTCACAGCATAGGAGTGCCTGTCGCGGTGGCAGCGAACTATTCTTTTATTGCTGAGACCGCCAGTATGACGATTCACCCGATAAGACTGACAGGCCTTGTCATCGGTGTGCCGCAAACATATGAATACCTCGATAAGATGCAGGATAGAGTTGTTAATTTTATCACCCGGCATTCCAACGTGACGGATGAAAAACTGAGAGAGCTTATGTTTAGAACCGGTGAACTGGCCAGAGACATAGGCACTGTCTTAATCGGCAAGGATGCGGTAGAGTGCGGGCTGATTCATGAAGTAGGCGGGATATCCAGCGCTGTCCGTAAACTTAACCAGTTAATTGAGGAAAGAAAAAAATCCCCGGGAGGTTTTGTCCAGTGAGCGTTTTATATACCCTGGCGCCCATCGAACTGGTTTTGGCAGGTATAGACCAGGAGGGTCCGCAATATCAGGAAATTGAAATCGGAGAGGCCAGACTGCTGGTTGAACAGCAGAGTATGGACAGGTGCCGGGTGGTCCGTTTGATCAGCAGCAATCCGATGGATTACTTGAGAAACGAATTTCAACCGGGAACCGAGCTAAAATTTGTTCCCCGGTTTGCCGACAAGCGGACATCAGACTCGTCGTTTCGGAAAATATCTGCCACTCCCTCGTATTTATAGTCGAAGCTCTACATTGGAAGTTAGAGGTTTGAAGTTGGAGGTTTGAAGTTAGAGGTTCCGGATAGTTGGGGCTGTCCCATAAATAGGCGACCTTGCTTAAAAACTCGTCAAAATATACTGAAGGACGGGCAGGTGTGTTCCGGAGAGCGGCGTTATATCGTCCACCGGCCCA
>DYZU01000063.1 GCA_022735835.1 Thermincola sp.
CCTACAGCCTGCGGTGTATTAGAATAGGCCGTCTGCTTTAAGGCCGGGTCATCATGAATGTAAGTAAATCTGTCCGGATTTACACTCATTCCACGGTCTAAAGCATTCAACACGGTCGTAATCATTTAAGTTTTACCCCTCGGGGTAAAACACCTATTCCTGTATCTCTTTTTCTAAAAACAACATGCCCTCCGCACGACGATGCAGAGGGCAAAAAAAGCCTGAATCTCTCCCTCCTCATCCATCGTGGGTACTTACGGCGAGTTCAGAATAAGCAGGTTTCCTGGCTCGAGATCATCACCGCTTCTGCGCCTTCCCATCCAGCACTCAATGGAGAATTGAGTGCTGGACAGTGGCACAATGCAGAACGACTTCCTCTTACAGTGGCGGGACCGCGCCGGATTTGCACCGGCTTCCCTTTTTAAGCCTTTCTCCCCCGGGAAAAAGGCACTTATTCCGCTTACTTTGTTTTTTTCTGAATTTCCAGATATTTTTTTTTATTATACCATGACAGGTTTCGGTTGTCCAGAAAATTTTGGCTCGATTTGCATTGGAAGGAAGATAGTTCCTGCTCAAAGTTCGCCGTTCGCCCTCAGGATGCGGGTGACGTCTCCATGGCCGTTATAGAGGCAATAACCGGTTTTACCGCCTTGCTCCAGCCGGGCCAGGGCCCGGTTACCACGATAGGCGCCGGCGGTCAGGCTGCCGTTGGCATTTGCTTGGGCGATAACTTTATCATTATCATAGTAGTAGGGGGTAGCTAATAAATTCTCCCGCCAAACTTAATTAGCATTTCTGCACTTGACCGGCTGTCAGCCATAGCATATCTTGCCATTTTTCTCATAAGTTTTTCAATCTTATCATCCTTGATGCGGGACGATATTGTAGCATATCCTCCGGCAGCCAAATTAACAAAGGTATAATAATCATATAACATATCAAGGTCGTTCATTTTCTTCAGGCACCTCCCAATCTGTCCAGATGTTTTCTAAGGTCATCGTTTACTTTTTTCATCAAGATTGCACGGTGTTCAAAAAATTTTTTTATCTCATTTTCTTTGGCTAATCCTTTATACAGGTCCGCTTTTTTAGCAGCCAGTTCTGTCATTGAAATAGCATTAAGCAAGGAAAGCTCATCATTGGCCTGAAATCTTATATGATCATCCAGCATAACCATACCCCCTTTTGATTTGTCCTTCTTCAATTTTATTATTGGCAGCCTGCCAAGATAATTATGCAAACTGCCGGTACCGGGCAAAATAACAGGCTGCCCGTTGGTCCGGCCAATTTCCCGCATCCGGATATCGTCGATACTGAGGTGAAACTGTCAAGCAGGTCGAGCTGCCTTTAAGCCGGCCCGCTAGTTCATTGATAATTTCCCTTGGTATTGGAAAGCCTCCCGTCAAAAGTCAGATCCCGTTAAAATCAATTGCCAGATTTTCTCCTGTTGCCGCTAACTTTCCGGGTATAAGCCTGTTATTTTTGCAAAAGCTATAGTAAAAGTAAACTAAACCAATCTTAAGGAGGTTAAACTATGAGCTGCTCCAGCATCAAACACCGTTTCGACCAGTTAAAAAATCAAGGCGGTCTTAATTTTAATGAGGCCGTAAATCTTTACAATGACCTGCAGGGTTCCATCGACGCCCATAAGCTGGAACTGCAAGAGTTACAAAAAACCGGTGACCAGAACCGGATCAGCCACCTGCAGCAGCATATTGCCGATGGCGAGCAAATGCTGTCCGAGTTAA
>DYZU01000064.1 GCA_022735835.1 Thermincola sp.
AAAACGCTGCAAGACATACTCGTTGAGACGGCGGGCTTCCTGAAAGTTTCTGGCGACAGCAATCCAGTAATAGACTGTATCCTGCCCTTTTGGAGGCAGTTCCAGCCGGAAGCTGATGGTGCTGTCCACAGACCCCTGGGCGATAGGGTTACCCTGCAGGTGTCCGTCTTCGGCATCTCTCCATGTGCCTTCGGCTCCCCTGAACCTCTTTGTCCCGGTGGCATACTGGTAGATGCCTCCGGTGCTGGAAAAACCGTTAGCCATAAAATACTTGCCTTTTTTATAGTGATAAACCACGCCCAGGTCCGGTTGATACACGGCTGTATCACCGACTTCGGATTCATCAATGGAAAAATCATGGGTGAAAAAAATCCTGACTTCTCTTAACCGGTCGGCGTGGTTTTTTACCGATAACTTTTTCAGGTAAATGTTGTCATGGTAGTGAACAATATCATTTGAGATTAATGATAACTCCAGTTCCCGGTTGACCATCTTGACACAGGTGACCAAAGTTTCTTTCCGGTATCTTAAGGTCCTCTTCCAGCTTGACTCGTCACACCAGGTAAACTTATCTTCAACCCAAACTCCCATGCTGTTTTTGTGTCCCTGGATATGGTTCCACTGGCCAACCCACGGGTAATACAAATCTCTAATGTTGGCCCCGGAGTCGAAGTTCACAAGCATTCCGCCATTCCCTATCACCAGTTCTCTGGGCACGTAAATCCCCCTTTTTAAATTGCCGACTTATACTGTTCTATCTTACCGGCATAATAGTCGGTAAGTTTTGCCGCGGTTTCAATTGATTCAGCTTCACTTATTACCCTGAAAACAGGCTCCTCGCAATCCGGCAGAACCAGAGTCCAACCATTCTCGGTATAAATTTTCACTCCGTCGATCAATTCTATTTTCTCGTTCCTGGCATCTTCGATCAGACGCCTCATCACCGTACCCTTCTCTGCCCAGGGACATTCCACTTCTCTTTTGTAAATATAGCTCCTGGGTATTATCTCCATAACACTGTCTAAATCCATTCCCTTCACCTGCAGGTATTCCAGTACCTTCAGGAAAATGTATGTTCCGTCAAACAAAGGCTGGAACAGGTTCTCCCTGGAAACCTCCATCAGCGCCCGCGGATGGGCTTTGGTCCGGATTACCTCCGCGCCCATTTCAGCGGCGATTTTTTCTACTACCGACGGGGCGGTCACCGGTACCCCGATCTCTCTGTCTCCCAACCTGTCCAAAGATATATAAGCCCAAAGAGTCAGCAGACGCTCGTCCCCGATGACATCACCGGCCGGTGTAAACAGGGTTACGTCATCGGCGTTGCTGTTCAATAACACGCCCATATCCATCTGGTTGTCCTGGACCAGCCCGGAGACATCAACCATGGAGTAGTCCACCGAATTGATGGTTGTTATCTGGCAGCCAAGCTTTTCAAATAAAGGCGGGATAAACCAGCTCAGGTTCCGGTAATCGTAAGCAATAAGAACCCTGAACCGACATCTTTTAATCATGTCCAGGTTAATGGTCTTTAAAAGCCCTTCCCGGTAGGCGTCAGCCAGCTGGGGAACATACTTGATTTCCCCTAAGTTCTTCACATCCGCACGCCGGAAATCTTCCTGGATGTATGTATTCTCTATCTTTCGTTCCATGTCCTTGCTGATATTGATGCCATCTTCATCGAGGAACTCCAGGATTATCCTGCTGTTCTTCCGGGAAGGCAGCATCCGGATGTGCACACCGGCTTTAGCCTGCAGGCTCTTGACAGAGTAGCGGGTGATAGGGGTAGTGGTTACGCCTATGTCAAAAACATTTATCCCGGCAGCCAAAAGCCCGGCCGCAAACGCTTTCTTAATAACCTGGGAAGACCTGTGGTAATCACTGCTCACTACCACATGCAATCCCTGGGGAATCGTTGACCCGTGAGCCACGGCCAGTTTGACGACCATCTCCGGAGAGATTTCCACATTGGCAATCCCGGTGACCCCGTGAGTTGAAAACAGGCTTCTCCGGTATAAATCCCCCCAAATCAGGGAACTGGTCAGGACGGAATTATCCTCCACAACCTTATCGGGCCAGATTTTGACCTGGGGTTTGACAGTTACCCTGCGTCCCAGGTAGCTGTTGTCGCCCACAACTGCCCCCTCAAAAATCGCGGAATTGGCGAGGATTTGAGTATGGTTGCAAACCGTCGCCCCCCGGAGTTCGACTTCGCGGTCTACAAAATTGTAATCCCACAGTATACTGCGTTTGAAACTTGCGCCCCCGCGCACCGTATTGTTGTTGCCAAGCACCGTATACCTGCCCAGTTCCACGCCGGCTTCTATCCTGCAGTTGTCCCCGATAAATACGGGCTTTTCCGTAATCTTGACTCCCGGTTCCAGAACGGTGCCTTCCCCGATCCATAACCCTTCTTCCACTTTTTGGGCCTTCACGTCAGCATCCAGCAGTCCGTCCATAATATCGTTGTGTGTCTGGCGGTACTGTTCAAGGCTGCCGATATCGGACCAATAACCCGAGGCCACATACCCGTACATAGGCTTGCCTTTTTCCATCAACAGGGGAAACAGGTCCTTGCTGAAGTCAAAAAACACGTTCCGGTCAAAGTAGTTGAAAATTTCCGGTTCAATTACATATATGCCGGTGTTTACGGTATCACTGAATACCTCACCCCAACTGGGCTTTTCCAGGAACCGGATTATCCGGTTATTGTCATTACACATTACAACTCCATACTCCAAAGGGTTTTGCACCTTGGCCAGAACTATCGTGACAATTCCACCCTTCCGCCGGTGAAATTCTATGGCCTCGGTAAGATTGTAGTCTGTTATCCCGTCACCGCTGATCACAAGGAAAGTCTGATCAAGAAATTCTTCCGCGTTTTTTACGCTCCCGGCTGTGCCCAGCGGTGTGGTTTCTTCGAAATACGCCAGGTTGACGCCGTACCTTGACCCGTCACCGAAGTATTCTTTGATGACGTCGGGCAGATATTGCAAAGTTACGGCAATGTCGGTTATATTGTGCTTCTTGAGAAGTTCAACGGCATATTCCATCACCGGCCTGTTCATCACCGGCACCATCGGTTTGGGTTTATTGCAAGTTAGGGGACGTAACCTTGAGCCCTTTCCTCCGGCCATAATCACTGCTTTCATTACCCGGTTCACCCTCCTCTTGTATACTAACTGGACGCGGCGGCTCCCACGGAATGCTACTGGCCTGCAGCGTAACCTGTGCTGTATGCTTCGGCAACCACTTCGCGGTATACTTTCGCGGTTTCAGCCGCAATGGCGCCCCAGTTATAAACCGAATTAACCTTGTTCCACGCCGCCTGGCTCAACCGCTGGGCCAGGTCGGGGTTGTTCAGGAGACGAATAATGGCCCCGGCCAGGCCTTCCACATCATCGGGGTAGACCTTCAGACCGTCAACTTCGTGCTCAATTACCTCGGTCAAACCCCCGGTATCACTGACAATAACAGGCACCCTGGTAGCCATGGCTTCCAGGGCCACGATTCCGAAAGGCTCGTAGAGACTTGGGAATACGGCAACATCGGAACCGGCAAAAAGCATATTTCTGGTTTCGTCATCGGCAAAGCCGGTGAAATAAACCTTCTGGCTGACGCCGAGACACTCAACCAGCCACTGCAGATGGTCCTGGTACGGGCCCTTGCCGGATATAACAAACTTGGTATTTGGACACCGGGCAAGAACCTGCGGAATCGTTTCAATTAAAACCTGTACCCCTTTCTCAGGTACAAGCCGCCCGACAAAGTAGACCAGCTTTTCATGAGGCGCGGCGTAACGGTTGCGGAATCCCGGGTCGACAACCCGGGGCATAACGTTCTTTATTTCTACCCCGTTGGCAATTATCCTGATCTTATCTGCCGGTAGCTGGAAGACCTGGGCAATTTCCCTGGCCATGTATTTGCTGCAGCAGATGACTCTCCACGATTCATAGGTAAGTCCCCACTCAATCT
Organism: Thermincola sp.; assembly: GCA_022735835.1. GTDB lineage: Bacteria > Bacillota > Thermincolia > Thermincolales > UBA2595 > UBA2595. Next base: position 3,976 of record DYZU01000064.1, read on the forward strand.
GGTTGATATGCCGCTGAATATCGTTGTGAATACCCCGGTTTCTGCCGAATTCCGTGGCGTGAATGGTAGATATAAGGGGAATGTGGTATGCATTTTTCAGGACAATCCCAGCCTGGGCCACCAGCCAGTCATGAGCATGGACGAGGTCAAACCTGTGCATTCTGATAAGATTGTGGGCACAGTCAATCATGGCCAGGTTGAGACGTTCCACCCAGTCGAGAAAGTTATGAGACTCCATGTGTACCGGGTGAACCCTGTAAACGTGTACCCCGTCCACTATTTCATATGCCTTGACCCCAGGGACATAGCAGGTAATCACATGCACTTCCTCTCCCTGAGCTGCCAGGGCACGGGACAGGTCATAAACGTGCCTGGCCAGGCCACCCACTGTCTTGGGAGGGAATTCCCATGAAAGCATCATAACCCGGTGGTTCTTACCAACCTGTACAGTCCCGCCAGGGTGCAGGGAAACAACATTAGTAGTTTCCGGCCTGTAAATCCGGTAATCTATGTCAGGAAAAATATTATCCAGGTATTCGAGGGTTTTTATTTCCTCTTCATTTAGGTCGTCATTCTGGATGGCCCAGTACAACCGGCTGAACCTGGCAATGTGCTCCTTGGTCCTTTTTTCGGCATATTCTACCGAAGTTCCCATTTTCATGATAAACGCCCAGTCCGAACTCTGGGCCAGCAGCAGTTCTCTGGCCATTTGTTTTAAGGCTCTCTGCAGAAGGCCTTCTGCCGTTGGATAAGCCTGGGCCATTTTCACCATGCGTTCCTCTGCCCGGTGCAGGTGCCGGTAAATCCAGTCATTGGCCGGGTCCAGCCACATTTCACTGTATCCTTTGTGCCCCCAGCTGGACATGGGAAGACTGGCCACCTGGTTGGTGGGGTAAAGGTTCAAATATTCCCAGGGAGTAATAGGCTTCACCGTATCCTGGTCGTAATGCATTTTTCGCAGGAGGTAATCAATCCACTGCGGGCCTTCATACCACCAGTGGCCGAACAGCTCGGCATCATACGGAGATACCACAATGGGCGGGCGGTCCATTTGGGATGACAAATATTCCACCTGTCTTTCCCGGTTGAACAGGAAGTTGCCCGCATGTTCGGCTGCGCGCTCGGCGGCTATCCGGGGGTCGTAAACCTGCTTCCGGTCAGTCTTCCCGGTAATCCGGTAATACTTGATGCCTGTATCTATCCGGATCTTGTTTTCGCCTATATAAGGACCTATGTAGTCAATATCGAGGTCATAACCGATATCGCGGTAAAACTCCCGGTAATAATAATCACCGGGATATCCCTCATTCTTATCCCAAACCTGCCGGGAAGTCTCCAGGTCTCGCCCAAAGGCAGCCACGCCGGCAGGAGTGTAAAGAGGCGCAAACACTCCGTTTACCGGGGACGGGGTGGCAAACATAATCCCGTGAGTATCGGTGAAGAAAAACTGGATTCCGTAAGCTTTTAAGATTTCATCGATCCCGGCGGTGTAACCGCATTCAGGCAGCCACATACCTCTGGGAGGGCTGCCGAAACACCTCGTGAATAAATCCACAGCCACACTGACCTGGGCTTTTATGCTTTCTTTTTTGATCATTAACGGAAGATACCCGTGGGTGGCGCAGCTGGTTATCAGTTCAACCTTCCCCGAATCACGAAACTTTCTGAAGGCATCCAGCAGATTCATCTTGTAGTGGGTAAAAAAAACTTTTCTTATATCCTCGAACTTATTCAGGTACATCAGGGCCAAGCCCTCGAATTCAGTACCCTTGGTTCGCAATACCTCCTTGCCGGCCAGGTCAATGAGCTTGTTCAGGTGCTTCTGATAACGCTTCAGGAGGAGCTCGTCCGACATCATCGCGATTAATGGCGGCGACAGGGACACGGTAATCCGGAAATCCACACCGTCATTGAGTAAATTGTCAAAAACCTCCACCAGAGGGATATAAGTTTCGGTCAGAGCCTCAAAGAACCAGTTTTCTTCCAGGAAATTTTCCTTTTCGGGATGCCTCACATAGGGCAAGTGCGCATGCAGCACCAAAGCCAAATAGCCTTTGGCCATCACTGTTCCTCTCCTTTACCCGCTTCGTCATTATTCTTGTGAATATACATACTTTCGCTGCTAAAGATTTCGGTTTCAGGTTGTGCTGCCTCCGGCTTTTTCCCCATCAACCTGTCGAAAAGGTCAGCCATAAGAACACCTGAGCCGTCAGCCAAACTGTCACGCGGGGTCTGCACCACATTGGACCTGAGTAAGGTAACAAACCTCCCGTCCGGCGTGACAACCCCCAGGTCTATACAATAAGAATGGTTTGCGCTTACTTCTTTTACGTAATAGTTGTTGGCCAGGGGGTGGATGGGAATATCAAAGTAACTGTGGGCATTGTCCCCGCTAAAGTTCAGGCCGGTCAGGTCGTAAACCCTGATCATCAGAGGCACCTCCCCCCACGGACAGCTAAACTCCTTGGCCACCAGGTCCATCTGTTCATCGGAAAATTCCCAGTATGCAAATATACAATGGGGGTCCCTAACAAGAAGAACCAGGTAATTGTCATTGTACTTGGTTGGAAAACCATACCCGGGGACTGTGACAGCCATTTATGAATCCTCCTTCAATAAAACACAATACAAAGTCATTATATGCTCAATTTATTTAAAAAGAACCTCCTCCTGATTCCCGCACCGGCGGGGAAACAGTTCATCTACTTTATTCTGGTACAATACAAATTTTCCCTTCAACTAAACCATAAATGTTTTGGTAAATTAAATCCTAAAAAAAACAAAGTGTATCATTCTGGGATAACACTTTGTCTACAATGACAAAAGACACTTAGGCGAAATAAGTGAACTACTGTGTATCATGTCACTCACGTGTCCTGCTGTTGTTCAGTAATTCGTTTGTCTTAGGGTCCGTTCCCTGAAGAAAAAAACCTGTCATTCACCAGATAACAGGTAAGACGATGCAAAATTTTTCTGGCAACCCGGCTATCATAGTGAAGCACCTTAGACCCGAGGTTTTGCGTCCCTGTCTTTCAACAAGTTTGCCCCTAACAGAAATTTTATCTTAATTTGGTTGTACAATATTATGTTAGCATTACTGTAAATGCTTGTCAATATGGTTTTGTCGTATTTTGGCGAAAATTCCATGTTTCGTATATACTAATTAGAAAATTCTTCTAATTTGCATTTTACACATAGTGGCTAAACTCCATTTATCGGCCTCTCAAAGTTTTTCCAAAAAATAAGGGGGTGTTCCAAATGAACACCCCCACACGGTTTAGCTTCTGCTTTAGTGGGCGGAGCCACAACCAGAGCATTGGCTAAACCAAAGTTAGTTTAT
>DYZU01000065.1 GCA_022735835.1 Thermincola sp.
CCGCTATTTTCTGTAAATGAAGGGCTTTTTATCGAATCTGTGAATAGCGTCAATAAACCGGACGGTTCCGGTGACCGAGCGCATAACTACGCTATGTGTCCTGGCTCCGTTACCGAAGAACCTGACCCCCTGGACCAAATCGCCGTCCGTGATCCCTGTGGCGGCAAAAACGACATCGTTTGTCCTGACCAGGTCATCCATGGTTAACAGCCTATTTATATCACCAATCCCCAGTTTCTTGGCGCGTTCAATATCTTCGTCATCCTCCGGCCATAAACGGCCCTGCATTTCTCCTCCCAGGCATTTTAGAGCCGCAGCGGCCACTACGCCTTCCGGCGCCCCGCCGATACCGAGAAGCATGTCAACGCCGGTGCCCGCCATGGCCGCAGCTACCGCCGGGGCCACGTCGCCGTCCTGAATGAGCTGAATACGGGCGCCGGCAGCCCGGACCTCTTTGATCAACTTTTCATGTCTGGGCCTGTTGAGAATGACTACCGTCAGGTCTTCGATGTCCTTGTTGTTGGCGCAGGCGACGGCCTTCAGGTTATCCTTCACCGGTGCATCCAGGTGGATTTTTCCCTTTGCCGCAGGCCCTACAGCTATTTTATCCATGTACATGTCAGGCGCCCGCAGGAATCCTCCGGTTTCGGTGACGGCCACCACCGCGATGGCGTTGTTCAGCCCCCTGGCAACGTTGTTGGTGCCCTCCACAGGGTCAACGGCGATGTCCACTCTAGGTTCAACCCCGGTCCCTACTTTTTCTCCTATGTACAACATCGGGGCTTCATCCATTTCACCTTCTCCAATGACCACCGTCCCGTCTATCTGGACAGTGCTGAAGACTGACCTCATTGCCGCCACCGCCGCATCGTCCGCCGCTTCCTTATCTCCTCTGCCCATCCACCGGGCAGCTGCAATCGCTGCGGCTTCCGTTACCCGGGCGAATTCCATCGCCAGTTCCCGTATCAAGGCAAATCCCTCCCATAATTTCTTATTAGTATAGCACTATTTCCACATTGTGCTATGCTGTTATATTTCTTTCTACCTTATATGCGTTTGTTCCTTCCCTGAGAACAGAAAAATTGAGCCGGGTTAACTGTTTTCTTCCGCTTAACACCGTGGCGCCGAAGCTTGTCTCTTTCGCAGTCTGATTGTATCCAAAAAATTAAATCTGTAAAAAACACTGAAGCTGACAGACAAAGTGTCATCTTTGGAAGACAGGATGGCTTCTGTGGAAAGCACGGTTTTGCGTATCGAAACCCGGATGGAACATGAGATTATCGACAAGATCTAGGTGCTGTTTGACGGCCACCTGCAGCATGACCGCAGGCTGGACCGGATCGAGAAAAAACTTGGCATAAATATGTAAACCTGATTCTTTTCCGGCAGTAGTATGCCGGTTTTTTCTTTAAGCCAAACAAAAATACCTACTCCCCAAAGGGAACAGGTATTCAAACCATCTCCGGCGCAGAGCGGGTGCAAAATCGGACAATCGAACCCCTTTGGGTATTTGAGCGGACCCTTGCAGCTCCCAGCTTCTGCAAAGTCTGTCGTTATTATGCCGATTTACGGATTATGCTGACAATAGTTCTACAAAACCGGCACTAATTCCTTCATTTTTGACATTTTTGACTGGCAGTACCGGAATAATTTATCTTAATAAGTAATATAAGTTTTCTTTATCTCTTTTTCCTGTGGCGCAGAAAATAAATAAACACAATGGTTATGACCGTGAAGCTGAATACCTTCATCCCTACGGCAAGGACTTGAGCTCAACTATCGCCACTGCCAGAAGGACCAGCACAACCCGGTTCAAGCCCCGTGAAAACACGGCGGCAATTAAACATATCATAACAGCGCCAATTAATATTACGTTCATTTTAACTCCCGGACTGTTTAGCCTGTCCCTCGAGAATATAATAGAATCCATAGATAAAACGGAAGGAGATAAGTGGCAGTGATACTGCCGCTCTCCTCTTTCAGTCCCCTTTTCTTAGAGTCCGTAGATGAAACCGCGGGCATCTGGCAGCGCCCGGTCCTCGATAGTTTCCCCTTTCAGTCCTCTTTTCTTAGAGTCTGTAGATGAAACGGTAACGGAGATAACGACCGTCGAAGCCCGGTACGCCCCTTTCAGTCCTCTTTTCTTAGAGTCTGTAGATGAAACGTCAGCAATAACTGCGGGCAGCCAGATTCAGCACCACTTTCAGTCCTCTTTTCTTAGAGTCTGTAAATGAAACGAATAAGAAGAAGCCGAAGTTTGTGCCGTGGTATCAGCTTTCAGTCCTCTTTTCTTAGAGTATGTAGATGAAACTCGAAGCAGCGCCGGCAGGACGAGATAAAAGCCCTGCTTTCAGTCCTCCTTTCTTAGAGTCTGCAAATGAAACTTTTGAGATAACCGCAATCGACAAGAATTTGGGGACTTTCAGTCCTCTTTTCTTAGAGTCTGTAAATGAAACTGGACAAATGGGGAGACGAAAGCTTGGCGTAAGGCTTCCCGGACCCGGACAGGAAATTTATCTGGATACCGCGCTCCATGCATTCCCTGATAGCATCAGTCGAGATAGAAATCCCCGGCGAATCGATGGTCACCGTTTCCACATCGAAAAAGGGTACTCCTCTTTGACTTTGCCATTTTCTTTGACCACCAGGCGCTC
>DYZU01000066.1 GCA_022735835.1 Thermincola sp.
AACATCCTGGTTGTCTGGGCAACTCTACATCCTTTCCCACTTAGCACATACTTGGGGACCTTAGCTGTTGGTCTGGGCTGTTTCCCTCTCGACTGTGAAGCTTATCCCCCACAGTCTGACTCCTGAGCTTGCATTTACGGCATTCGGAGTTTGAAAAAGTTCGGTAACCTGGTGAGGCCCCTAGCCCTTTCAGTGCTCTACCTCCGTAAATTACTACCCAAGGCTAGCCCTAAAGCTATTTCGGGGAGAACCAACTATCTCCGGGTTCTATTGGCATTTCACCCCTACCCACACGTCATCCGCCGACTTTTCAACGCCGGTCGGTTCGGGCCTCCACATAACTTTACTTACGCTTCACCCTGCACATGGGTAGATCACCCGGTTTCGGGTCTACAATAACTGACTATCCGCCCCTTTAAGACTCGCTTTCGCTACGGCTCCGTGTCTTCCACTTAACCTCGCCAGTTATCGTAACTCGCCGGTCCGTTCTACAAAAAGTACGCAGTCACGCCTTAAAAGCGCTCCTACTGCTTGTAGGCATACGGTTTCAGGTTCTTTTTCACTCCCCTCCCGGGGTGCTTTTCACCTTTCCCTCACGGTACTGGTGCACTATCGGTCGCTAAGTAGTATTTAGCCTTGGAAGGTGGTCCTCCCAGCTTCCCACGGGGTTCCTCGTGCCCCGTGGTACTCGGGTGCCTTTCTTAGAGCCATTAGCCTTTCACCTACAGGACTGTTACCTTCTGTGGCGGGCCTTCCCAGACCTCTTCGGCTAGACCAATGGTTTCTTACTCTATGGAGATACTGCAATACCTCCCCGAAAGGTCCCTCAACCCCATATGCGCAACTCTTGCAGGATCTTACACGCATATGGTTTGGGCTCCTCCCCGTTCGCTCGCCGCTACTTAGGGAATCGTTCTTACTTTCTTTTCCTCGGGGTACTAAGATGTTTCAGTTCCCCCGGTTGGCTCCCACGTGCCTATTTTATTCAGCACAGGGTGACGAAACATTACTTCCGCCAGGTTGCCCCATTCGGGTATCTCCGGGTCTAAGCCTGCTTGCGGCTCACCGAAGCTTTTCGCAGCTTGCCACGCCCTTCTTCGCCTCTTAGCGCCAAGGCATCCACCGTACGCCCTTATTAGCTTGACCTACTCCTTGGAATGAGTAAATCCTTCGGCTTCTACCTTAACTACTCACTGTGCAGTTTTCAAAGAACAACTATTATTGTCTTGCAACTAAACTCAGGTTCTAAGTCCTTACCCTTATAAGGGTATTAAGGGCAAGTGGCTGGTCCCTGAAAACTAAACAGTGGCTTTTTTGCATTTTTCCGATGTTATCGACCTTGGAGTTTTGCTAAGGGTGTCCCCTTCGCCGCTCTCCTTAGAAAGGAGGTGATCCAGCCGCACCTCCCGATACGGCTACCTTGTTACGACTTCACCC
>DYZU01000067.1 GCA_022735835.1 Thermincola sp.
AACGCCGCCCTCCGGAACACACCTGCCCGTCCTTCGGTATTTTGTCAACAACCCCAGTTACTAATGGGGCAGTCCCTATTAGGAATTATAGTGATTATTATTACTTTCACAAATTGCCGTTCAAAAACTGCCAGGTTTCAGGTATTCAATATTTACTATTTCTGTATGATAAATCTTCCATGTCCCGTTGATTTTCTTCAGCGTATGAATTCCCGTGGTTTTATTGTCATTGTACGGCAAGCCAGCCAATCTTCTGGTAACCTGAACAACCAGTACTTTTGCCTCGTGATCAGATTTTTCGACAACCTTGATGTCATTGATTTCACATTTTAGATCATAGTCCTTAAACATTTGTGTCGCAAAATCCTTTGTGCTGTTATAGTGCGGACAATGTTCATGTATGGTATCCATGAAACATTCCAGGTTTTCACTTTCCATTGCCCTTACATTTTCAAAGATGACTGACTGGATACCCTTTTCCGGATTTGACTTGGCGCACCCGAGAGGAACAATCAAGGACAATAAAAACAAAATAAGGATATTTTTCATTACTAATCTCCCCGGCAAAACAACAAAAATTCGACAAAAAATGACTCAAAACAACAAAAATACCAATAAATGAATATTAATGGCATATTATTCTATACCCGAGCCTGTTTTTCCTTCCCGGTTTGTAAAAAAAAACACAAAGTGTCTCATGGCAAATTCACGCCGGGAACCCTGGGAAATGTCCCGAAAAACAAATAATGCCCTTAACACTTCCTGTTGGGAAGGCCAAGGGCTGAAGAGTATGCTTGCTCGAAGAACCGGGATGCCTGCTTTTCGAACGTATAGGCAAGCGCAAACTGCGGCTTACCGTTGCCGGTGAAAAGTTACTGGAATTTGCCGAGAGCGTTCTAAAGGAATATAACTCTGTGATCGAGGAGATAAACCAGTTGAAGGGATTTCCAAAAGGAGATTTAAAAATTGCCGCTCCTTTTACGACTCTTTACCATCTTCTCCCCGGGACTCTAAAGGCTTACCTTGACCAGTTTTCTTGGGTCGAGTTGACTTTGCTTGACCGGTCCCAGCAAAATGTGATCGAAATGGTCAGGGAAGGGGACGTAGACTTCGGACTGGCGATTGAAGCTGCCGTACCGAAGGACCTTGCCGTACTTCGCTGGTTGGAGGTCGAAACTGTTCTCCTGGTCCCGAAGGGGCACCCCCTGGCAGGGGAGAGGCAGGTTTCCATGTGGCAAATTGCCCAATACCCTCTCATATTGCCTCCCAGAGGGGCAGAATTCGCCGCCCGCAGGAAGTTGGAGGAAATCTTTCACACACTGGGGGTTTCCTACCGTATCGTAATGGAATCTTCAAATGTTGAATTAAGTTCGGTTTATACCGAGCTGGGGTTCGGAATATCTTTTGCCACTTTGGCCAGGAATTTCCCCCGGCTGAAACGGAGAAACCTGGAATTTGTTTCTTTGAATCACTACTTTGAACCGGGATACATTGGTGTGGTGATGAGAAAGGATAAAGTGCTGCCTCCGTATAAGAAAGCCTTTATTGATTTCCTGTTGAATAATCCGCGTGCTAATAGCAGGTGAGGATACCGATTCTGGCCATAAGACCACTCCTTTCAATTTTTAGGCTTTTTTCAACAGACGACCCATCTTTTCCTTCTTCTCCGGGGCAGGGTCAGCTTGGTCGGTGTTATCTCCGGAATTTACTCACATACCGTTGAGGAAGGATAACGACCGGTTACCTTTTGGTTTTGCCTAATCAGAACCGGTTTGTACCATTTGTTCCTGAAAAAGCGTATAATATTCTTAGAACAAAAAGAACAAAAAACCAAAATCAGTAGTCTTCCGAGTGTAAAGTTTCCCCAGGGGAAATTTACACCGTTAGGTGTGTAAAGCAATTTACATGCCCGCCAATGCGCAAAGGAAGAGGTGCTTTAGCAGGCGCCTCTTTTTTGTTACTAAAAAACGATAAGGAGGATGTAAAATGGGCAAGATTTTAAGGGTAAACATGAGTTCGGGAGAAATCAGGACGGAAGCAGTACCCGAAAAGTACCGGGGTTTGGGTGGCAGAGGACTTACATCAAAGATCCTTTTGGAGGAAGTTGTCCCCACGTGTAATCCTTTGGGTCCGTATAACAAACTGGTTATTGCCCCCGGTATGCTGTCCGGTACCAAGGCACCCTCTTCGGGACGGATTTCGGTTGGCGGTAAGAGCCCCCTTACCGGTACTATAAAAGAAGCCAACGCGGGGGGTACCACTGCCCAGAAACTTGCCAGTCTCGGTATCAATGCGGTGATAATTGAAGGACAGTCCGTTGGCGGGAAGTTTTACATTTTGCTTATCAGCGAGCAGGGCGCACAGCTTATCCCCGGCGATGAATTTAAAGGCAAAGGTACATATGAGGTCAGTGAAAGGTTGAGGGCGAGGTATGGAAACCACATCGGCCTTCTGCAAATAGGACCTGCGGGAGAAATGTTAATGGCCAACGCAGGAATTGCCAACAACGACCCGGAAGGCAATTCAAGCCGGTATGCAGGCCGGGGTGGATTGGGAGCTGTTATGGGGTCTAAGGGGCTCAGGGCAATAGTAGTGGATACTCAAAAGATTATGGATGCGGAAATTGCCCAACCCGAAGCATTTGCCGAAGCAGCTAAAAAGTTTGCGAAAATACTGCTTGACCACCCTGTTACAGGCCAGGGCTTACCTAATTTTGGAACCAATGTGCTGATGAATATAATAAATGAAGCGGGTGCGCTGCCAACCAAGAACTTCCGTAGGGGGCGGTTTGCAAAGGCCAACGAAATCAGTGGAGAAAAACTGGCCGAAGTAGCCGTTGCCAGGGGCGGAAAGGCTACCCATATTTGCCATCCGGGATGCGTTATGCGCTGTTCCAACATATACCCTATGCCTAATGGGAAAGTATGTGCACCCATTGAGTATGAGTCAGCCTGGGCTTTGGGCGCTCATTGCGAAATAGGCGACCTGGACGATGTGGCTATGCTGAACTATATCTGCAATGATGTGGGTTTGGATACTATTGAGGCGGGTGGCACCCTCGGAATCTTAATGGAGGCAGGAGTTATACCATGGGGTGACGGAAAGGCCGCTATCAAAGCCCTGGAGGAAGTTGCCGCCGGTTCGCCGTTAGGCCGGATTATCGGTAATGGGGCAGTCTTTGCCGCTAAAGCTTTTGGAGTAACCAGGGTCGGTGCAGTCAAGGGACAACATATGCCGGCTTATGACCCGAGAGGGGCCAAAGGAATTGGGGTGACTTACGCTACCTCGACTATGGGCGCGGACCACACTGCCGGTTATTGTATTGCAACAAACATCCTTAAGGTTGGAGGTTATGTTGACCCCTTAAAGAAAGAAGGCCAGGTGGATCTCTCCCGGAATCTGCAAATTGCCACTGCGGCTATTGATTCCAGCGGTCTCTGCCTGTTTGTTGCTTTTGCCGTGCTTGACAACCCTGAAGGGCTGCCGACGATTGTGGAAATGGTAAATGCCAAGTACGGTGCAAATTTGACTGTTGATGACGTGATCAGTCTGGGCCAGCAAATACTCAAAGACGAAAGGGAGTTCAACACAAAGGCCGGCTTTACCAAAGAAGCCGACCGGTTGCCGGACTTCTTCCTGGAAGAAGAATTTGAACCTCATAGCACTAAGTTTGATATTACCGACGACGAATTAGATTCTCTGTATAACTTTTGAGAGGTGTATACGGTGACTGTCGAAGTCAGATTATATGCCGGATTGCATAAATATGTAAATGGAGCCCAAAACGGCGAACCTTTTACAGTAATTCTAAACGAAGACGCCACGATTTCAGATTTGCTTAAGCAGTTGGGCGTCCCGGATAAAGAAGCGTTTGTTACTATGGTTAATGGCAGGGCATCTCCGGCTTCTACTGTGTTAATGGAAGGGGACCGGGTCGGTATTTTTCCGGCTGTCGGAGGAGGTTAAACCAGGGGCTACTAAAAGTAGCTCCTTTTTTTAGGCATGTTTCTTTACGTTATTTGCTGACAAAATCGGCCAGTTCTCTCCAGTGAGCTTCGTTCCAGTATCTACGGTTAATTCCGGAGGTCGAGGGCAATACGAATACGGCGCTGCCGCCAATCGGTTCCGGCTGGCGGCCGTAATGTACCGAATGGCCGTAGAAAACCTGGGCAAAACGCTTCCCGTTAAAGGCCACGGCTTTTGGCGCGAAGCGTTCTATTTTGGCCCGGAAACCGCTGATGTCAAAATCCGATGAAGAAAACCGGCTGCCGTTTGCCGGGTTTTTTTTCACCAGTTCCGTGAAACCTATCCCGTATTTGGGAAGACTGCGGAATTCATGCGGGGAAAGGGCACGGGGAATCAGGCCGATGCGGAACAAAACGACCCAGAACCTGTTGCGGGAATCGGCGTAATACGCTCCGTGTTGCCAGGACTTACTGCCCGCTGCCGCGCCGCAAAAAACAACTTTCAGGTTGGGGCAAAGGATATCAGGGAAAATGGGGTTGGCCTGCCCATAATTAAAACCGCGGGTTTTATCCTCGGAAGACGGGCAGTATAAAGCATCGAAATCAAACCGTTTCTCAAAATTACGCCTCAGCTGCCGGTTTTTTATATCCTGAATTTGTTTGCCGTAGTCATTCAAATGGGTTATCAACGCAGGGACAAGCAAATGCGGGTTGATCTTCAGCCTTGATTCCCGCGGGTCAAAAGCCATGGGAAAATCAATTTCACCGGTCAGGATGATCCGGTGGTCGGTCATACCGCCGTGATATAAGCCGCAACGGCATCCGAAATACAGAATATCCAGCAGGCTGTCCACCACTTCCGATGATTCTGTCCTTAAGTGAGGAAAGACCGAGTATACTCCCTGCTTAAAGAAATATTCCGATTTTCCGGTTCCGGTATAGCCGCTTTGATACTTTGCGATCATTTCAAAGTAACTGAGAACAATATGCAGTACGGCAAAACCCGAATGTGGGATAGGGTCTCTGATGGTCTGCCCGTTTGGGCACTTTTTCCCGTTGATACACTGGTCGGCAATGTCCAACTGCCAACCGCGGGTCCGGTCGAGAAAGATTGATATTTTCTCATCAAGGCTGAGAGGCCATGAGAAGTCGGTATCCTGGTAGTGGGGAGTAATCCACATGTTTTACCTCCTTGTATTGTTCACCTTCCAACCATAGGTTGCATGATGTTGCAGCCATATATTCTCCCGCAAACATTTTTCTGAAAATTTACGAAAATTAGCAGGAAAAATTTATAGAAATAGAGAAATTTTGTACAAAGTATTTTTGGTTGGGGAGGAAGAGGTAATGTCGAAAAAATACAAGTTTTGTTTTGACATTATGGAACTGGAGGGCCTTGATGACAAGCAGTCTTACGAAAAGGGATACAATACCGGTTTGACGATGGATTACCGGTCGGAACGCACTATCGAGAGAGCACGCAGCGAAGTGGTAACCTTTGGTCTTCTGGCCTACGAGCGCTGGGAAAAAACCGGGGATTACAAATATGTACTGCTTCATGAATATATCAGGGGACTGAATCACGGGCTGCAGGAGAGGGGAAAAAGACTTGTTGAACGGCAAAGGTTAAGGAAGCGTAAATAAATACCGGGACGTGTGAGGAATATCACATTCGGGTGGAATCTGCTTCGCAGTGGCCACCCGCTTTTTATTTTAAAATTTAGGTAGATAGGGCTGAAGAATACTTTCGGATAAGATAAGGGGTGAAAATTATGAAAGTGACTGCTGACAGCTATATTGCAGAAGTTTTGGCCGGAAAAGTAGGGGCCGCGGAAGTGTTTGCGGGCCACGGCAGCCACTGTCTGACCTGCGGTAACGCCCCTTTAAAGACTGTGGCGGGGGAATCACATGAGTGCAGGGCACATAGGGAATGAGAATCTGTTTTCCGGTTTTGCCGCCGACTATGAACGAATGATTAACTGGAATGAAAGGCTGGTCCGGGAAGCGCCGTTCTTTAAAAAGCTTTTTGCGGATGCGGGCGCGGGCAAGGTGCTTGATACAGCTTGCGGCACCGGCCGCCATGCCATCATGTTCTGTTTATGGGGATTAACTGTCGCGGCATCCGACATCAGTCCTGAAATGATATCAGTAGCCAGGGAGAATGCCCTGGCCGCCGGTTGTCAAATCGAGTTCCAGGCTGTGGGCCTGGAAGAACTGGATAAGGTTTTTCAGCCGGGCTTTGATGCCGTCACCTGTATGGGAAACTCCCTGCCCCACATCAGAACGCGAACCGGCCTGGTGAGAGCGTTTTCCGCAATCTCTAACCTTTTGAAAAACAGCGGGCTGTTCGCCCTGCAGATTCGCAACTACCGGCGGGTGTATGCCAGGAATGAGAAGTTTATGCCGCTAAACGCGCGGGCAGAAGGAGGCAGGGAATACCTGTACCTGCGGATGAATGAACTGGGGGAGGATTTTGTTACTTTTAATATAATTATTATTACCAGGGATGAAGCAGGCAAGTGGTCTTTTAGGGTTGAGTCGGAGAAACTGGCGCCCTGGACCGATACGGACATTGAAGCGGCCTTAAATGAAGCCGGCCTGGCGGTATGTGAAAGATACGGGAATTTTGCCTTTGGCCCTTACAAACCATTGGAGTCCACAGACTTGGTAGTAATTGCCCGCAAGGGCCTTGGAAGCAGGAGGTAAGCAGTAATGGAATGGAGCAAGGAAGCTCTGGCTGAGCTGGATCAAGTACCGGCTTTTGTCAGAGGGATGGCCAAAAGGGCGGTTGAAAAATTGGCCCGGGAAGAGGGCGCCGATATAATCACGCCTAATATTGTACTAAAAACCAAGGAAAAGTACTTTTCCCTTCTTGGCAAGGAAAAAGAGGGTGAAAAAAAACTTACCAGGATTGCCGTGGTCAGATGTCACACCGTGGCTGAAGTTTGTCCCGGTGTGGGGTGTCTGAAAGCCTTTGCCCACCGGAAGCTGAATTTTCAGGATTACGGCTCTGATGCGGAACTGATCGGGTTCTTCACCTGCGGGGGCTGTTCGGGCAGGAGGGTATCCAGGTTGGTGGAGAAGCTGCTGAACCACGGGCTGGACATTGTTCATCTCAGCTCATGCATGTGCATGGATGACGATGACTATCCCAAGTGCCCTTTTAAAAACCAGATTCGCAAAACTATTGAAGCCAAGGGCATCAAAGTGGCGGAGGGAACCCATCACTAGTCAGTGACCGGTGACCGGTGGTCACTGGCCGGCGCCGGCGACCGGCAGCCGGTTGCCGTCAGCCTGCTACAAATTGACGGCCGGGGAAGGCCCGGGAAAAAATATTATTTGGGGAGGGATTTGTTATGGCGCTGAATTTTAATGCGGATTGCTGTATCGGTTGCGGGAACTGTGCAGACGTTTGTCCCGTAGGTGTCTGGGAAATAAAAGATGGGAAGGCCGTGATGGCCAGACCCGACGAGTGCATTGAATGCGGGGCATGTGTGGACGGCTGTCCGGAGCAGTGTATCAGTCTGGATTGAAAACGGACTCCGGACGTGCGAGTAAACCCCGGAAGTTTAGACGGGGTTTTTTCCATTACATATTTTTTCTGAGGCCGGTAAAAATAGTTTCATAAATCTGACTGACTAAGGATAAATTTGCATATAAGGGGGAAACGTAAATGAAATTCACCAGGGATATGACAGTGGGCGATGTATTAAAAGCAAATCCCAGAACGGCCGATGTTTTCCGTTCAATGGGGATGCACTGTCTCGGCTGCCCTTCGGCAACGGGTGAAAGCATCGCCGGGGCGGCGAGGACACATGGAATTTCCGAAGAGGAACTTTTAGAGAAACTTAATGCCGTTGAAATAGGAGAGATGTCTGAAGAAACCAGGGCTCTGGCACAGCCAAGAGGAGCGGTCCTGCAACGGGATAAGACCACTTACGCCATAGTTCCGCATATGCCGGGCGGAATCACCAATTCCGAGACTTTGAGAAAAATTGCTGACGTGGCTGACAGGTATAATGCCGCCGCAATCAAGTGCACTTCCGCCCAGCGGATTGCTATTGTGGGATTAAAACACGAAGATGTGGAAAAGGCCTGGAATGACCTGCAGATGGAGCCGGCCCACGCCGTTGGGCTGTGCATTAGAAGTATCAAGATCTGCCCGGCTACCACTTTTTGCAAGCGGGGCCAGCAGGACGCCGTGGGCCTGGGATTGGAACTGGATAAGAAATATCACGGTATGGACCTTCCCAGCAAATTTAAAATGGCTGTCAGCGGCTGTCAAAACTCGTGTTCCGAACCGGCTGTCAGGGACATCGGGATAATGGGTACTCCCAAGGGTTACGTGGTCATGGTTGGCGGTAATGCCGGCTTTAAACCGAGACTGGGAGACAGGATTGCCTCCCAATTGGAACCGGACCAGGTGCTGGAGCTGGTTGACAAAATTATTAACTGGTATAAAAAGAACGGTAAGCGGAACGAACGTATCGGGGAACTGATTGACCGGATTGGTCTTGACAAATTCAAGCAGGAGGTTTTGGGTTCGGCCAAAGCTTAATTGAAAAACCGGGTAAAAGAAAGGGCGGCTGCGCCCTTTTTGTCTTGACTATTGCAGCGTGCTTCTGTATATTTAATAATAATATATCTTAAGGCAAGTAATAGAAAGGAGAGCGGGTTTTGTGAGCGGGTTTGGAAATCAATTAAAGACAGTGGTCTTTATGAGTATTCTAACCGTCCTGGTGATTTTAGCGGGACAGGCGCTGGGCGGTAACACGGGGATGATCATGGCCTTTGTATTTGCCTTGTTGATGAACGGCGCCAGTTACTGGTTCAGTGATAAAATGGTTATTGCCATGACCAGGTCAAAGCCTTTGCCAAGGGAAAACAACCCCGAGCTTTATGATATGGTCGAAAAACTGGCCCGCAATGCCGGTTTGCCCATGCCCAGGTTATATTTAACCCCTTCTCCCCAGCCTAATGCTTTTGCCACCGGCCGCAACCCGGCCAATTCGGTGGTTGCTGTCACCGAAGGCCTGCTGCGGATATTGAACCGGGAAGAACTGGAAGGCGTAATCTCTCACGAGTTGGCCCATATCAAAAACCGTGATATTCTGATCGGTTCTCTGGCAGCGGTAATGGCCGGGGTTATTACTACTTTAGCCAACTGGGCCCAGTGGGCTCTTCTCTTCGGAGGTTTGGGCGGTGACGACGAGGAAGGCGGGTCCGGTCTCGCCGCCATTCCCCTGATAATCTTGGGGCCGCTGGCTGCCATGCTGGTACAGATGGCTATTTCCCGTTCCAGGGAATATCTGGCCGACTCCACCGGGGCCGATATTGCCGGCAACAGCCAGGGCCTGGCCCAGGCCTTGCTGAAGCTGGAACAGGGAGCACGCATGGTGCCTATGGAGGTCAGCCCGGCGGCAAGCCACATGTTTATTGTCAATCCTTTGACAGGCCGGCAGTTGATGAACCTGTTCAGCACACATCCCCCTATTTCGGAACGGGTCAAAAGGTTGAGGAGTATGTCACAGTTATAGATTATAAATACGGCTGGCAAACTGCCGGTATCAAAGCAAAACAGGGCGCAATCCGCGCCCTATTTTGCTTTCTTGTCTTTCATGGGGGATTTCTTCTTTTTCAGCAATTGCAGATAACTCTCGTAAGTTTTCAGGTTTGCCTCAACCTGCTTCAGCAAATTTAGTTTATTCATCCGCAGTTTCCTCCGCTCTTGGTTTACATTACCAGTATAGCCGGAGAACGGTTATTTTATACCTGCGGTTTAGAATTTATATCCGCATAATCAACAACAAATTACACAGACGACATAAAATAACAAAATTTTTATCTATTGTCATATATAATGGAAAGGACAGGTCTATTTATAGACAGGTGGTGTTATGTATGTTCGGGTTTGACCGGAAACAGCTGGCTTGCGGCGTAATTTTGATTTGCGCAGTGGTTTTTGGAGCGGGGTATAAAACCGCTCAGGTTAGAGAAGAAAAGAACTTTAGACCCGTTATTACAGACTCGGTTTATGCAGGGCAGGAAGAAAAAAACCGGACGGTGACGGTTTATATAACCGGCGCCGTGAAAAGCCCGGGAGTTTATACCTTCCCGGAAGGATCCCGTATTCTGGATGCCGTAAATAAGGCCGGAGCGGCAAAAGACGCCGATTTGACCTGTATCAATCTGGCAGAACTTATGTCGGACCAACAGCAGGTGACAGTGCCCCGCCAGGGTGAAGCGGACGCTGATAATAACCGGATAGCCGGCCGGGGGACAAACCTTTCCGGCGCCCGCAGCAGGCAGCCCGCTAAAATCAATATTAATACCGCCGATGCCGCAGCCCTTGAATCACTGCCGGGAATTGGGCCGGCCACGGCCCGGAAGATTATTGATTACCGTACGGAACACGGTAGATTCAAAAGTATCTCGGAACTTCTTCAGGTTTCCGGAATAGGAGAAAAGAAGTTTACACAAATAAAAGACCTTATTACAATTTAGCGGGGTGGAGTATGTCCAGGCCTTTAACGGCAGCTCTTGTTTTCTACGTTTCGGGGGTAGCGACCGGGTGTTATTTTGACTTCAACGTCAGCCTGTTAATTTGTGTGGGCGCTTATATTCTTTTTTGGGGATTATATAAACCGGCCAGGGCATGGGGAAAAAACAGGCTGTTTATTTACCTGGTCATATTCTTGATGGGGACGGTGCTGTGCCACTGGGAGACTGAGAGGAACCGCGGCAATATAGAGCCCCTGGCCGGCCGGAAAGTAGTCCTGGTCGGTACCGTTTCCGCAGAGCCCGATGTACGGCCTCATGCTGTAAACTATACCGTCAAAGTGGAAGATGAGATGACGGGACAATTCCCGGATGGACCTCTCAGCGGCGCAGTGCTGGTTTCCGTTAAAGATTCCGGGCAGCGCTTTTCTTACGGGGACAGGCTCAAAATCACGGGAATTCCCGAAGTCCCACCGGAACCGGGCAACCCCGGTGATTTTAATTTCAAAAAATACCTGCAGCGCAAAGGAATTCAACTTATTATTAACAGCCGGCACGGGAACGGTATCAGTAAAATCGGGACCGGCAGTATCAACCCTTTGGTCAGCATTTGTATAAAGTGCAAAAACAAATTTATGTCTGTCTTGGAATCAACCATGTCTCAGAAGCATGCCGCGTTAATGGAAGGTATCTTATTCGGCTCATGCGCACGCATTGATTACCAGTCCCGCAACGATTTTGCTTTAGCAGGGGTTGTGCATATCCTGTCAGTATCCGGTTTTCATGTTGGTTTATTGATTGCCTTCTGTATGCTTTGCGGAAACGCTTGCGGGTTAAACCGGACTTCCCGTAGTATCCTTACCGTAATAGTAACTATTATTTATGCGGTTATGACAGGCGCCAACCCTCCTGTAATCAGGGCGGTGGTCATGGCCTGGGTACTCCTCCTGGCCACAAACTTGGGGAGGAAATACGACTGGCCAAGTTCTATGAGCTTGGCCGCGTTAATTATCCTGGTTCTGAGCCCTCATTCTCTTTTTAATGCCGGCTTTCAGCTGTCCTTTGCTGCCACGTGGGGAATCCTCTACATAACCCCGGCGTTGCAGGGGGCGCTTACATTCCTGCCTGCCGCGGGCCGGGCGGCTGCAATTGCCCTGGCGGCTCAAATTGCCGTCCTGCCCATAGTTTCTTATTACTATAATTATGTTTCCGTTATTGCGGTTCTTGCCAACTTAATCATAGTTCCCCTAATTGGCCCGGTCATGCTGTTGGGAGGGGTTAGCGGGTTCGCGGGAATGCTGTGGCTGCCCCTGGCTGAAACAATAAGCATCGGCACAGGAGTAATTCTGGATGCAACTCTGGGGATTGCCCGCTTTTTAGCCGGCCTGCCTTTTGCGGTAGTCACGGTGAAACAACCTTCCGGAATCGAAATTTTAATTTTTTATCTGATTCTGATTATTGGCGTGGAGGGTCTTAGAAATCCGCGGGTCCAATTAAAACTTAGAGATATATGGTTCTTATACCGGCGGAGAATTGTTTTGGCGATTCTTTTCATCGCCGCCGTATTGTTATGGATAAGCGTTCTATACCCAAGACCGGGTGACCTCGAAACAACCTTTTTGGACATAGGCCAGGGTGATGCCATACTGATCAGAAGCCCCCGGGGGCGCACTATAGTCCTGGATACCGGCGGTGTGCCAAGAACAGGGCAGACGGAATATGATCCCGGGGAAAAAATTCTGGTGCCTTATCTCAGGCGCCTGGGGATCAGCAGGATAGATATGCTGTTGTTAAGTCATGCCCATGATGACCATATTCAGGGGGCCCGGTCCTTGCTGAAAAGTATGACTGTACAGATGCTTGTTACGGCTCCGCAGTTTTATGAGACTCCGGCAGGTGCGGAACTGATTCGAAACTTTGCGGCGAAAGGTACTGATGTACGGAAAATAACTGGAGGAGAAAAGATACTTTTTGGCGAAAATATTATCATGGAAGTATTAAGCCCTCCGGGTGACCTCGTAATGGGCGAAAATAATGACTCCCTGGTGATCCGGTTATGTTTCGGTGATTTTCACATCTTGTTGACCGGTGACGCCGAGGAACCCGTGCTGCAGAGACTGGTTGACAGCTTCAGTCCATTACATGCGGAGGTAGTAAAAGTTCCCCATCATGGCAGCAAAAACGCCTGGCTGGAATCGTTTTACCGGGCGGTCAACCCCAGGCTGGCTGTAATAAGTGTGGGGAAGAACTGTTTCGGGCACCCGTCCGGGCAGGTTCTGGAGGGACTTTCCCGGCTGGGGATTCCGGTTTACCGGACGGACAAAAACGGGGCCGTGACAATACGGACAGACGGGCGCACCTATCAGGTGGAAGCCCTCAGGACGGCCAATTAACGAATTACATTTTAAACGAGAGAATCAGGGATTGTGAAAAGGACGATTAACATGGATTATACGGCATTGGAAAACAGCCTGCAGAGGCAGGTAATATCACCGGTATACCTTTTCCACGGGGAAGAGACGTATTTAAGGGACCAGTACCTGAAAAAGTTCCAGGACCTCTTGCCGGCGGAGGTCAGGGATTTCAATATGGATATTGTGGACGGGCGGGATGCTGCGCCGGAGTCCCTTATCAACCTGGCCACGACCCTGCCTTTTATGGCAGAGCGCAGGGTTGTGATTGTAAAAAACGCGGACATTTTCAAAACCCGCCGCACCGGGCGGGATGAAGACGGGCAAAATCCGGAAGAAAGAGTGAACCCGGCGGAAGAAGCTTTAATAAAATACGTGGAAAACCCGTTAAGCTCTACGTGCCTGATTTTTTGCACCGATTCCGCAGATAAGAGAAGCAGGATTTATAAGAGGATTGAAAAACACGGCCAGGTAGTCGAATTTTCGCCCCTCAAGGGGCGCGAACTCAATGCCTGGATTGACCGTAAGGCCAGGGATCTGGGCAAAATAATTGAACCGGCAGCCGTGGGTCTGCTGGTGACGGCTGTCGGCAACAATCTTCACCAGCTGAGCGCTGAGCTGGCAAAACTGGCATGTTACTGTCGGACGGAAAAAATAACGGCTTCCGATGTAGAATTTATGGTCAGCAAGACCGCCGAACTGAGCATTTTTGACTTGGTTGACGCGGTGGGGGAGAGAAATTATAAAAAAGCCGTCAAGATGACCAGAGAGATGATTTTGTCAGGAGAACCGGCAGTCAGGATTCTGTTCATGATTGCCAGGCAAATGCGGCTTATTATCAGGGCGAAGGTTTACCAGCAGATGGGTTATGCCGAAAAGCAAATTACCGGGCAGCTGCAGGTGCACCCCTTTGTAGCCCACAAGTGTATCAGGCAGGCCGGGAATTTCTCCCTGTCTGAATTGAAAGCGGCTATGGAAAAAGTCCTGTCCACCGATTCGGATATCAAAAACGGCAGGCAGGAACCTGCCCTCGCTTTAGAGTTGTTAATTATTGCTTTATGTGAAAAGCAAAGCAAATAAAAAGGCCGTTGATTTTGTCAACAGCCTGCAAAGGTTCGCTTTTGGCGAGCCTTTTTTTGTTCAGTCCATGGCGTTCAGTTTCCTGGCAAGTTTAGATTTCTTCCGTGCGGCGGCGTTTTTATGTAAAACACCTTTGGATACGGCTTTATCTATGGATATTACCGCTTTTCGAAAAGCAGCGGCAGCTTGTTCCTTCGTTTCAGCCTCGTTGAATTTTTTGATGCTGGTTTTTACAGCGGTCTTAATCGGCGCGTTACGGGCAGTTCTTTTTCTTGTTATTTCAACTCTCTTGGCAGCTGATTTAATATTCGGCACGGGGCTTCACCTCCTTAAAAAACATTTACCAAAATATATAAAAAGTAATTATTTTCAAGTCACAATCAGTATTTTACCACGGTGAACTTAAAAATGCAAGGGATTTGTGTATAGCACGGATACTTTTGGTGAAACCTAATTCTGAACCTATATAAGGGGAGGTGAATGTGATGCGCGAATGGATCGGCTTTATTGTCAGATTTATTGTTTCCGCACTTGTTCTGCTGCTGGTCGCGGCCGTATTGCCGGGAATAAGGATTGCCGGGTTCACAGGAGCGCTTATTGCGGCCGCAGTTATTGCAATTCTCGGGTATATTGCAGAGAGACTCCTGGGTGACAGGGTTTCGCCCCAGAGCCGTGGTTTGGTAGGATTCATTACAAGTGCAGTCGTGATTTACCTGGCAAAATTTATCATACCCGCTTACCTGAGCGTTTCCATAATCGGAGCGCTGCTGGCCGCATTCGTAATAGGAATCATAGATGCTTTTGTGCCGACTCTGATCAGGTAGGAGACAACTTCTGGCGCCAAGGGCTGTCCTAATTGGGGCAGTCCTTTCTATGTTTTCCGGTCATAAAACACCTTTTCCCGAATATAAATCAATATGATCAACGTAGACAAGGGGTGGGGCAATGAGACAGGTGAAAGCCGGGAGTATACTGCCGATGGTCAGAAATCTTGGACTGTTTTTTGCCGTGATTTGTCTGCTTTTTTTGGCCGTGATTGCCGGTCAGTTTCCCAGCAGAGACGCTCCCTATGTACCGGCCCTGAGTTCCAAATATTATTATGAAAAGGGGACGGCTCTTTTGCAAAACCTGTCCAACGTGACCGGAGCCCAATTCCTGAAAACCATTCTGAGGCTGGAATTACCGGTGTTAGCTGTTATCGATAAAAACACGGATGACCAACCGCTGTCAAGGCAGGATTTTTTAAAACTGGGTTTAAACCTGCTGGCGGGCATAAAACTGGAAGACCCGCTGACTTACTTGAAAGCAGAGATCCCGATGATGGATGTAACACCGGTGACAGCCGACAGCTTTGACGAGATCGGGACAGATGAAATTACGGAACCTTCCTCCAGTAAACCTTTCAACCGGACATTGGATCAGCCCGCCGTAGATAACCGGATAAAATCGGATGTGCCTTTGATAGCACTTTACAACACGCACAACAGTGAGACGTTTGAGTTAACGGACGGGTTGACTCACCTCAAGGGCAAGGCCGGCGGAGTTACCATTGTTGCCGCGGAAATTGCCAGAGTGATAGAAGAGCAATACGGAATAGCGGTGGAATATTCTCCTACAATTCATGATACGGCTTTCAACAGGTCTTATGCAGAGTCGGAGAAAACAGTCCGGCGGCTTATCAAAGATAACCCCAAACTGGAGATGCTTTTTGATATTCACCGGGACGGGTCTCTTTCCAGAGAGCAAAGCCTGGTCGAAGTAAACGGGGAGAAGGTGGCCAAAATATTAATTGTGGTCGGTACTGATGCCAGGGCTGAGCACCCGAAATGGCGGGAAAACCTGGAGTTTGCCAGGAAAATAGCCGCCAAGATTGATACCATGTATCCCGGTTTATCCAGGGGCATTGCCATCAAACAGGGGCGCTACAACCAGCAGTTCAGTCCGCGTGCCCTGCTGGTGGAAATCGGCAGCGCCCAAAATACCACTGACGAAGCGGTGGCTTCCGGCCGACTTTTTGCCAATGTGGTTGTGGCGGTGTTAAATGACCTCAGAACGGGCAAGCAGACAAATTGAGTCCAAGCGGGATTTGCAACAAATGGCCTGGTCCTATACGCGGTTTTCCGGTGTTCTACATCTACAGGAGGTAACACACAAAAAACCATATACATAAATTCTCTTATTGCTGCTATTTTAATCATAGTCAACCGTGAGTATGGCTCACTATATCAAAATCTTGCAATTTTTGTGGTATTGCTCACGCCTATTTACCTTTTTTTAAAAGTTTTAATACAAGAAAAACCAGTAAATAAAAAATTTCAGTGTAAAAAGGTTCTGTCAATAATTTTGTATAAACCCGTATATTGTTGCTTCCAGAGCTAATGTATTAGTCGAGCTGTGGCAGGGACAAGTGTAAAAATTGCCTTGGCCCCCTTCGGCTGTACTTGATGACGGGCTGTTGGATCTCGTCTGCGCTCAACATCTCTGGAATATGTTCATATAGACGGAGAAATACACAAAAA
>DYZU01000068.1 GCA_022735835.1 Thermincola sp.
GTATTGACGGCCATAAAATCGATTTGATTATGCTTGACAACAAAAGCGATGAAACCGAATCAAAGCTGGCCGTGAAAAACCTGATCCAGCAGGGTGTTCTGGCCATCATCGGCAGCAGTACCAGCGGCACCACGCTGGCCATGGTGGAAGCCGTGCAGCAGGCCGAAGTGCCTTTAGTATCTGCTGCCGCCAGCATCCGGATTGTTGAACCGGTTGCCGAGCGGAAGTGGGTATTTAAAACCGCCCAAAGTGACAGCCTGGTAGCTGAAAAAGTTGTAACCTACTTAAAGTCAAAGGGATGGACAAAGGTCGCCTTTGCCAGCATGAACAACGCTTTTGGAGACAGCGGCCGGGCAGAATTTGAAAAAGCCGCTGCCAAGGAAGGCATTGAAATCATAGCCAAGGAAAAATTCGAAGCAAACGATACCATCATGACATCCCAACTCACCAACATTAAAAAAGCTAATCCGCAGGCCGTTGTCGCCTGGGCCATTCCGCCTTCCGCCTCCAGCTTTACCGCCAATTACCGCCAGCTCGGCCTGACCATGCCTCTTGTTCACAGCCACGGTATAGGCAATAAAAAGTTTATCGAGCTGGCCGGTGATGCCGCCAACGGCGTGGTGTTCCCGGTTGGTAAGCTCCTGGTAGCCGAAGGCCTGCCTGACACTGATCCCCAGAAATCCGTACTGGTTGAGTATGCCACCGATTTTGAAGCCAAGTTCGGCCCCCGAAACACGTTCGGCGGCCATGCCTGGGACGCTCTGAACATAGTCCTGGAAGCGCTGAAAAAAGCCGGGCCTGACAGGGCCAAGATCAGGGACGAAATCGAAAAAATTCAGGGTTTTGTAGGAATTTCCGGGGTGTTTAACATGTCCCCCACTGACCATAACGGTTTGGCTTTAGACAGTATGGTCATGGTAGAAATCAAGAACGGCGAATGGGTTCTGGCCGAATAAACAGACCCAATAAAAATACGGTTATTTTGAATTAAAAACGGTTGTTCAGGGGGATGGTTACATCCTCCCCCTGAACAACCCAACATCATCAAAGGAGGTTGCCATGAGCCTAGCCAGCGAATTGCTCCAATACCTACTCAGCGGGCTTACAATGGGCGGGATTTACGCCCTGGTAGCTCTCGGATTTGTAATCATCCATAATGTTACAGGCATTATTAATTTTGCCCAGGGTGAATTTGTTATGCTGGGAGGCATGTTCATGGTTACTCTTGTCGGCGCCGGGGTACCCACCGTTCCGGCCCTGGTTCTTTCCGTCATCCTGGTTATGATAGTGGTGGGAATTATGGAATTTGGAGCAATCCGCTCCGCCAAAAGAGCTTCTCCCGTTTCACTTGTCATTATAACCATCGGTTTATCAACTGCTATCAGAGGTATTGCTTTACTGGTCTGGGGAACCAATCCTTACAGGCTGGAGCCTTTTACTGCCGGCGGTCCCATCCATATTGGCGGAGCCACCATTGTTCCGCAAAGTCTTTGGGTTATCGGTACAACCGCCGCAGTTCTTGCCCTGACGTTTTTTATGTTTGAATACACCTATTGGGGCAAGGCCCTCAGAGCCTGTGTGGTTAATAAATTCGCCGCCCGCCTGATGGGCATTAACCCGCAAAAGATGTCTTTGTTTGCTTTTGTGTTCAGTGCGGCGCTGGGCGCCCTGGCGGGAATTGTCATCGCCCCAATTACTTACGTAACTTATGACATGGGTCTGATGCTGGGTTTAAAAGGATTTGTAGCCGCCGTAATGGGCGGCCTCAGCAGTACCCCGGGCGCGGTCATCGGCGGTATTGCCCTGGGGGTAATCGAATCCCTCGGCGCAGGCCTAGTGTCTTCAGGATATAAAGACGGGATTGCCTTTATCATTCTCTTGTTAGTGTTATTTTTAAAACCCGGAGGTATTTTCGGTACATTCGGCAGCAAACGCGTTTAAAATCAATTGGCTGGTAACCGGTGGCCAGTGGCCATTTCAACTACTCACTATCATCAGGAGGGTTAAATGAAAGAATTAACCAGGAGAAAACGTTTAAGACATTTCCTGATTGCTCTCTTCACTGTATTCATTTTTGTTCTCCCGTTTTTTGTCTCCAACAACTACTATCTTAGTGTTCTAGTGGTCATTGGAATTCACACAACCGTAGTTGTGGGTCTCTGCCTGCTGATGGGTTACGCCGGCCAGATTTCCCTGGGTCACGCGGCTTTTTACGGCTTAGGCGCTTATACCTCCGGAATTTTAACCTCCACTTACAACATTTCGCCGTGGTTGGCTATTTTGGCGGGAGCCATGGGAACCGGAATAGTCGCGTACATAATGGGGATTCCCATTTTCAGGCTAAAAGAACATTACCTCGCCCTGGCCACCTTGGGGCTGGGCCTGATAATTCACGTAGTGTTCATGGAAGAGGTGGAATTAACCGGAGGCCCTTCCGGTCTCAGCAAAGGGATCCCCTACCTGGCCATCGGCAATATCGTTTTCAACACTGATTTCAAATACTATTTCCTGGTTTGGACGGTAGCCCTGCTGGCCATCATCCTGGCCAACAATGTGGTGCATTCACGAATAGGGCGGGCCCTAAGGTCCATTCACGGCAGCGAGATTGCCGCCCAGAGTCTTGGGGTGGATACCGGCAAATTCAAACTCCAGGTCTTTGCCCTGAGCGCGGTTTACGCCAGCATAGCCGGCAGCCTGTACGCCCATTACATTACCTTCATAAGCCCCAGCCCCTTCGGCCTGATGACCTCGATCCAGTTCGTCGTCATGGCAGTGGTAGGAGGCTTGTCCAATATCTGGGGTCCGATTTTGGGGGTCACTGGCGTTACCGTTCTTACCGAAGGATTGAAATCCATTGTGCCCCAGTTGATCCCCCAGGCCGGCGGCGAATATGAAATTGTGGTTTTCGGACTGATCCTCGTTATAATTATGATTTTCCTGCCGGAAGGACTTACATCCGGTGTGGTCCGTCTATACGAAGAATGGCGTTACAGAAAGGAGCGGGCCGATGAGACTTCTTGAAATAAATAATCTGACCAGAAGCTTCGGCGGCGTGTTGGCCGTCAATGATGTCAGTTTTTCGGTAGATAAAGGCCAAATTATCGCTATTATCGGTCCCAACGGCGCTGGCAAAACAACTCTGTTCAACCTTATGACCGGAATATACCCGCCTACCCACGGAACTATTATGTTCAAAGGCACGGAAATAACTGGACTGACTGCTTACCAAATTGCTCGCCTGGGGATTGCCCGCACTTTTCAAAACCTGCAAATCTTTAATAATATGACGGTCCTCGAAAACGTGATGGTAGGGCGGCACATTAAAAGTAAAACCGGATTTTTGGGGGCGATTTTTCCGGTCTGGCCGGTCCAGCGGGAGGAACGGGAAATTGTCGAACATTCGCTTGATAAACTGGCTATGGTAGGTTTGACCGACCAGGCCATGCAACCGGCCAATAGTCTTCCCTATGGCCGCCAGAAAATGCTGGAGATAGCAAGAGCCATCGCCCTTGAACCGGAATTGCTGCTGCTGGATGAACCGGCGGCGGGACTTAATTCAACGGAGACCCGGGAGCTTATTGACACCATCTACAATCTGAGAGACCAAGGGGTAACAATTTTGCTTGTGGAACACGATATGGAAACGGTAATGGAGATTGCAGACCGGCTGGTGGTCCTGAATTTCGGGAATAAATTGGCGGAAGGCACCCCTTACGAAATCCAAAATAACCAGGAAGTTATTACCGCTTACCTGGGAGAGGAGGGTTCAGGATGTTAAGGGTTGTAAAGCTGGATACGTACCATGGAAGAATACGAGTGTTACAAAACATTTCCCTCAATGTGGAAAAAGGAGAAATCGTCACGATTATCGGGGCCAATGGAGCCGGCAAGAGCACCCTGCTGGGTACAATTGCCGGGGTTTACAGGCCTAAATCCGGACAGATCTACCTGGGAACAAAACAGACCAGTTGTCTGCCGACGGAAAAAGTAGTCAAGGAAGGGATAATCCTGGTCCCCGAACGCCGGGAGGTCTTTGACTCCCTATCTGTTATCGATAACCTGAAACTGGGGGCTTATCACCGGTACCGGGCTGACAAAAAGACCATTGACAGTGATATTGAAAACGTGCTGTCACTGTTCCCGGCTCTGCAAGGCAGGGAAAAACAACTGGCCGGGACCTTAAGCGGAGGGGAACAGCAGATGTTGGCCATCGGCCGTGGTTTGATGGCCAACCCCAAAGTATTGCTGTTGGATGAACCCTCTATCGGCCTGGCTCCGCTGGTGGTCAAAGAAATCTTTGACATCCTGCTGAGTTTGAAGAAACGTGGCACAACAATTCTGATGGTGGAACAGAACGCAAGGGCCGCCCTCAAAGTTGCCGACCGGGCGTACATACTGGAAAGAGGCGCTATTTCTCTTGCCGGCAAAGCCAGGGATATGCTCCAGGACACCAGGGTTCAGACAGCTTACCTGGGAGCCAGGCTGCATGCGTAGTAGTGGCCAGTTACACTATCACCTCACACCTAGCACCTAATCATAGACTGGCACTTTTTCACCATTTGCAGAATATACCGCCGCAGACGTTCCGTCCAAAGAGATGGTTTTCCACCCTGTTCCGGTCGTTACGAAATTTTACCGAAGCCACCGGCGAAACAGCCCTAAGGGCTGTTTTTTATTTGCTTATCTCCCAGATAGCCCCTGTCCTGCGGGCCGGCGGTTTTCCGGTCTCTCCCCGTTCTCCGAAATCTACCACATATAGTTTCAGGCCGCGGGGGCAGAACTTGGCCTGGATTGGATGAACAGGCCCCCTGTTGTCCGGCCCGGGCTGGAGGATTACCATAAAATCATGGACTACTCCGGTTTTAATATTTACTCTGACAACCTTAAAGCCTGCCGGTTCCGGCAAGGGTTTGCCCTCATGGTACAAATGCCCGAATAAAGCTACAAACGCCTCGCCTACATAACCAAATTCACGGCTGACAGAAAAATCAAACTTGGCAGCCACCGAGTGAGGCGTAAATTTTGCCACCGGCCCTTCCGCCAGCGGGGGATGATTTTTAATCAGGAACTGGGGTTGCGGCCCCTGAGTCGGCTTAAACTGCGGGTCAGTCACAGGTACCCGGGCCACGTAATCAGGCCACCCGTACCATTCACCCGGATGTATCTCTTCAAAAGTGTCCCAGGCGTTGGCCACCGGCCTGCTACCCCTGATATCCATTCCGTTGTCAGTGGCAAACAGATTCCCGGAAGGTGAAAACCCTAAGCCGAACGGGTTCCGCACCCCGTCAGCATAAACTTTCATACCAGTACCGTCAATATTGGCCTGGTATATGGCTCCCGTACAAGGAAAACTTGCCTTAACCACCTGGTCGGGTTTGCTTTGCCTGCCAAAAGGCTGGAATGCGCCAGTTATAACAGGGTCTCCCGGTTCGGGGGTTAACGGGTTTGCACTGACAAAGTTCTGTCCGGCCAACTCGTAATAACGGCAGGGGATATCATGGAATTTGGGCCTTTTGCTCAGCCACTTATTATCGGGGCCTACTACTCCGGAGTTGGTGGCGGTGCCTATCGCAAAATACATTTTTTCATCAGGTCCGAAGACAACCTGGCTTAACTGATGATCGCCACCGGCAGGCAAGTCTTTGATGACCGTTTCGCGAGTGCCGTCCATATATAACCTGGTGATCTGACCGGGATAACCGGATTCCGAAACGTAAAAACTGTCTTTGTACCAGGTTATACCCGTTACCGGGGGGGAAAACCCCTGGGCGATTACCGATATTGTATGGTCAGAATTGAGCATAAGGATACGGGCAGGATTTTGAACAGGCCCAACCTTGTAGCCCGACTCAACCACAAACATGTCGCCGGCTGCATTAAAGGTTATCCCCGTGGGAAACGTAAGGTCTTTCACATATTTGTTTATCCTGTATCCCGGCGGCAGCTGAACGCCAAAATCCATATCAATTACCTGATGGGCGTTCTTTCCCAGCGGAATACATATTTCCTCTCCGGGTTCAAGCCTGGTGGGGTCACTGAGATGGGGGTTAGCCATGATTATATCTGCCAGCTTTATGCCGTGTTTCCTGGCGATTGACACGATTGTGTCACCGGCCTCTACCTTATACAAAATGCCATTACATTCAAGCATAAACTTTCTCCCTTTCATTAAAACTGACTCCCTTTCATTAAAACTGACGGTATCATATTTTATGGAAATAAAGCTTCAATGGACTCTTCGTCAATACAAAAATTTTTGTCAAAAAAAGAGGAAAAATGGATTTTTTAGCCAATAAAATACTAACACTTCTTTTACTTATTCGGACTTGAGTTAAAGGTGGTGAACTGTTCCATGGAAACCCGCGAAAATAAAAAAATTCCGAGAACCAAATGGGTAAACTACGCCATAAACAAGGTAACGCACTCGGCGGCGGAAGCAGGAAAATTAATCGAAAAATACGGTTCCGTCAAGGAAGCCTATCAAGCCCTGCATAACCTGCTGGACGGGGACGTGGGTGATCACATTGCTTATCATATCGTGGTGGACAAAAACTGTATATCTCACATCCATCAAAACAAGTTAAGGGAGGGCATCGTATTTGATGACCCCGTAGGGAAGAAAGCGGCCACTACCACCAAACTGCTCTTACAGTGGTATCCCCGTAATACCGGGGAAGTTCTGATTGACATCTCTGCCCCAATTTACGTTAAAGGTAAGCACTTTGGAGCCATCCGGATGGCCGTCATCCCCAAACCCAAAAAAACCATCCCTTTTTTCCTGGGGCTTATTGTTGGCAGCGGCTTGCTTCCCCTGGTGGTGCAATACATTGTGGACAGGCGTATCACTATAACTTCTTTGGTCCTATGGATGGTTTTAGCGGCGGCAACCATATGGACATACAGGAAATGCTTTATTGAACCCCTCAGGGAGCTTGAACGGTTGGCCGGATCTCTGATCAGGGGCGATATTTCCCAAATGGCCAGGGCTAAAAAGAATGATGAAATGGGCCAGCTGATTTATAAATTCAACGGCGT
Organism: Thermincola sp.; assembly: GCA_022735835.1. Taxonomy (GTDB): domain Bacteria; phylum Bacillota; class Thermincolia; order Thermincolales; family UBA2595; genus UBA2595. The sequence continues at coordinate 7,036 of DYZU01000068.1, forward strand.
GGTAGTGTTCCTCCGTTTAAGCATCGGCGAAACCAAAAAAGAAAGCGGCATCCTGATGGAATCTACCCGGGAAATTGCCGCCAGTATCGAGGAAAACAACACAGCCGTCGAAAGGGTTGTGCAAACTATCCATCATATTATGGAAGACACCAACATTGAATCGTACACTACCGATAATGTCAGCGCCAATATTAAGAAACTTGAAGAAGGGTTGACTCTTGTTAATTCCGTTATTGAGCATGTGACCAAGGCCGCTGCCGACCAGGAACTTTCCATCAACGACGCGGTTAAGGTTACGGATACCATGGTTGACGAGATTAACACGGTTTCCGGTTTGTCATCAGAGGCTTACAAAGTATCCGGCGAAGGAACAGAAAACCTGCTGAAAATCAACGATACTATGGACCATATCCGGAATGTAATAAATAATTCCGCGGAAGTCGTCAAAGACCTGGGACGTAAAGGAGAAGAAATAGGAAAAATCGTTCAAGTCATTGACGGAATTGCCGAACAAACTAACCTCCTGGCTTTAAACGCGGCCATCGAAGCGGCCAGGGCCGGAGAATACGGAAAAGGGTTTGCCGTGGTGGCCGACGAGGTAAGAAATCTTGCGGAACGCAGTTCAACGGCAACCAAGGAAATCGAACACCTGATTCAAAGCATCCAGCAGGGTACCAATGACGCAGTCAGAGCTATGGAAGAAGGAACATCCGAAGTGGAAAAGGGGGTCGAAGTAATAAAAAGCGCCGGAGGATCTTTCGCCAAAATTACCACCGCCGTTGAAGGAATCAACAATAAGGTACACGAACTTTCCGCGGGTTCACTCCAGATGAAAGATGTCTTCAACACAATTAAAGTACATGCCCGGGAAAATTCGGCTCTGGCGGCGGAAGGATCCACTTCCATTTCCAGAATGACCGAATCGGTCAGAGAAGTATCGGCCCTTATTACCGATTTAGCTAAAGTCAGTCAGGAGACGCGGGCAGCTACTGCCAACATCAACATGTCAACCGGATTAATTAACGATGCCACTACCCATATTTCCCAGAGCGTAAAAAATTTGGTGGCTCTGGCAGAACAACTGCAAGCGAGAATTTCGAGGTTTAAATTTGAATAGGAGACAATAAAATTAATAAGAGGCGCCCTGTGCGCCTCTTTGGGAGGGTATATAATCATCTCCTCCGTCCGTCCGGGTAGTCTGTCTACCCTTCTGTTTATATTCTAACCCGCCCCCAGGAAAAATACAAGTGTGGACAAGAAGATATTCTGTATACATGGCTTCATTTCATATTGTACAGATTCCACTGTAAATCCTGCCCGTCGGTAAAGGGAAATTTAAATGTCGGGGTGGCCGGATGTCCAAGATCTATGTTGTTACAAACCGAACATTAACCGCCGGAAGATCCCTGACTTCCGTCCTGGAACAAGCCGTTAAAGCCGGCGTCGATGGAATCATCCTCCGGGAAAAGGATCTGTTGCCGGCAGAGCTTTATGACCTGGCCTGTAAAGTAAAAAAAATTTGTGCGGGAACAGGGACCAAATTTTTCATTAACTCCAGCGTAGAAGTAGCCCTGGCCTGTGCGGCGGACGGGATCCACCTGGGATCCGGCAGTTTACCGCTGGAAGCCGCCAGAAGGCTAGTGTCCGGCAAGACTATAGGAATTTCCGTGCACAGTCTGGAAGAAGGATTAGATGCCCAGTCCGGTGGAGCCGATTATGTCCTGGCCGGCCATGTTTTCCCTACCGGCAGCAAACACGGGCAGCCCGGGCGAGGTATAGAATTCATAAAACAGTTAAGTTCCGCCATATCCGTTCCCGTTATTGCAATAGGAGGCATCAATCACGGGAATGCCGGTGAAGTTATCAGGGCCGGAGCTGCCGGAATTGCCGTTATGTCCTTGATTATGGAATCCCGCGATATAGCGGGCACCGTTTACACATTGAAGCGTTCGCTTACCCAGACCACCGTCTGATTATCACCAATCATAAGGTATGTTCCGCCGCTGATCAGAACAATTCCGTAATCAGAAAAAAAATAGCCGCACATAAGGCGGTCCCCGCCAGAAACTGGACCATGTTGTGTTTTTTCATAACCAGCCTGGCCCAGCCGATCGGTATCAGCAGTAAGAAAAGCCACCAGAACCGCCAGTTATACAGGTAATTCACCGTATAAAAGATTAAGGTGTTTAAACCGCCGTGAAAACTGATCTTCCAGTGCATGGTTATCAAAACCAGGCTTAGTGTCGAGAGAAAAACGGCAATCGTAATAACAAAAAGTTCCCTGTTCACAAAAAATGTTACTGCTACGGCCACAGCGAATGAACCCATTGATTTTAGCGTGAAACCGACTCGTTTACTCCTTTCACTGATATCCATATCAAATTCTTTTTTTACAAAAACCAGGTATATAAAATAACTAAAGGGAATAATGAAAACAAACAGCAGCAGTATTGGGTAGTATATCACCTGTTCGTAAACCGGCAGGTTAACATTACGCAGTACCAGCCAAATCATGAGTGGCAGCCAGATTAGTGGTTCCGTTGCCCTTGAAACTATCCGGGCAGCCAGCAGCTTTTTATCATGGGAAAATGCTCTTATTTTCAGGCCCATTATTCCGTTTCCTTTAAAATGTTTTTGGATCAAATAATTATTTACGTACGCCAATTACTTTTCTCCGCTGCCGTTAAATGTCCTTCAGGGTTCGGGGAGATATCTTTAGTATTTGCATAAAACCTTCATAACAACAAAGTTTAATTATAACAAAAAGAAATTCTGAAGGACGGGCAGGTGTGTTCCGGAGAGCGGCGTTA
>DYZU01000008.1 GCA_022735835.1 Thermincola sp.
AAAAGATAAGTTTTTACGCATAATTAAAGGGAAGGGTCGGGTGTGTCCCTCAAGGGCGAGTCTGACGCCAGCCAGCCCACGAACGCGTATGCGTGAGTGGTTTGCTGGCTGAGTTGTTGCCGCCCTGAAGGAATATACCCGGCACTTTCCCCGCTGTTTATCAAAAGCATAAAATTGACTTTTGGGACAGCCTCTTCTTAAATCCAACTTCCAACCTCTAACTTCCAACCTCCAACGTGGCCGGTGGAGATTGTGGCCATTCGGTGGAATACACCTGCCATTCCTAATCCGTTCCCATAACAAGAGGGCCTGTCTTTTTTGAGACAACCCGTTTCGACATAACATTACATTTGTTTTAACGAACAGTTAGAAGGAATTGGCATTCAGATTGTAGAACCGTTACCATTGGGATTGGAGGTTGGGAAAGAGATATGAAACTGGAATATAAAGTGCATAAGAAAAACTTGATTGTAAGGGTTCATGGAGAACTGGACATGCTGGTCACGGACGAATTCCGAAGGCAATTGGATACCGCCATGGAAAAAAACTGCTCCAATAATCTGATCTTAAATCTGGAGGGAGTCAATTTTATTGACAGCTCAGGTTTGGGAGTCATTTTGGGAAGGTATAAGAATATAACCATGCGGGGTGGGAAAATGGCCATCGTAAATGCTCCGCTGCAAGTGAGAAGGATTTTGGAGCTGTCGGGTATTTTAAAGATTGCCAGTGAATATAAATCCGAAGAAGAAGCCCTGCAGGCAATGTAAGGGGGTGTAATAAATGAAGATTAAAAACCAGCTCAAGTTATCTTTTATGAGCATAGCGGAAAATGTTGCCCTGGCAAGGGTTGCCGTGGCTGCGTTTGCCGCCCAGCTGGACTTTACCCTCGAAGATATCGAGGAAATCAAGGTTGCGGTTTCAGAAGCTGTTTCCAACTGTATAATCCACGGTTATGAAAACGACCCCAACCGGACAGTCAATATAATTTGCACAATATATGATGATGTACTGGAGATACTTGTCGAGGATGAGGGTAAAGGGATAGCCGACATATCCAAAGCCTTGCAGCCGGCGTTTTCCACCGACCCCGAAAGGATGGGCCTGGGTTTCACTTTTATGCAGTCATTTATGGATAAAGTAGATGTCAAATCGGCCCTTAACAAGGGGACCACGGTAACTATGCTGAAGCGACCCCAGAATGCTGCGGCGGCTGTTTGTGAAGAAAATTAAGCGGGGTGGGAATTTTGAGTACCCGGTTATCGGAAATGAATCTTCCCCGTTATCCTTTGCTTTCCGATGAAGAAACCAGGGACCTGTTGGGGCGGGTCAAAGACGGAGATGAAGAGGCCCGTGAAACCCTCATTAACTGTAATTTGAGGCTGGTCTTTAATCTGGTCAAAAGATTTGCCAACAGGGGATATGAATTGGAAGACCTGTTTCAAATTGGGACGATCGGTTTAATCAAGTCAATAGACAAGTTCGATTTGAGCTATGATGTAAAGTTTTCTACATACGCGGTTCCTCTTATCATTGGGGAGATAAGGCGTTTTCTCCGGGATGACAACCCGGTAAAAGTAAGCCGCTCTTTGAAGGAAGCCGTAAACAAAGTACATAGGGCCAAGGATGAGCTGTCAGTCCAAATGGGCAGGGAACCGTCGATTTCGGACATTGCCCGGCATACCGGGCTCAGCCCGGAAGATATTGTTACGGCTCTCGAAGCGGCCCAGACACCGACATCTATGTTTGAGACTATCTACCAGGATGACGGAGATCCGATTTATGTGATAGATGCGCTGGCCGGTGAAACGGATGACCGCAGCGGCTGGTTTGATAAGCTTGCTTTAAAGGACATCCTGAAACGCCTTCCGGAAAGGGAAAAAAAGGTACTGTTGCTGAGGTTTTTTGAAGACAAAACCCAGGCGGAAGTTGCTGCCATGATGGATATTTCACAGGTGCAGGTATCCAGAATAGAGAGGCAAGCCCTCAAAAGCATCAGGGCAATTATGGGCGGGGAAGGAAAGTTTTGATGTATATTTTGCGGGGTTTAGGGGCAAATTTTAACCGGAAATATATTTAAAAGGAGGGTGTTTGCATAATGTACGTTAAGGTGGTAGAAGTTATTGGCGAATCCAACACCGGTTGGAAAAACGCGGTTCAGAACGCGGTGAAAGACGCTGCCAAAAGATTTAACAACATTACCGGAGTGGAAGTATATAACCTGACTGCCGATGTTGTCAATGGCGACTTAGTTGATTATAAGGCGAATGTAAAAATAGCATATACAGAATAAAAAATAATGTGAAGGGACACCTTATAGGTGTCCTTATTAGTTAGACACGGAGGGGAGAACCATGCCTGACGATAAAATGGTGCCGTCAGACCAGGTAATGCAGAGAATTCTCTACCAGGAAATGGTCACCAAAACCAAACCGAAACCGCCTGTGTTTAGGAACGTGCTCGGTGCTTTTGTTATCGGCGGGGCAATCTGTACTGTAGGGCAGGCATTTTTAAAATTCTTTATGTCTCTTGGGCTTGCCGAACTCGATGCGGGCGCTGCCACGTCCGCCACGCTGGTGTTTATTGCCGCTATCCTTACCGGGCTGGGGGTTTATGACTCCATAGCGAAGTATGGCGGCGCCGGGACAATAGTGCCCATAACAGGATTTGCCAATTCAATTGTAGCTCCGGCCCTGGAGTTCCGCCGGGAGGGCATGATTTTCGGTGTCGGTCAGAGGATTTTTACTCTGGCCGGGCCTGTTCTTGCTTTTGGATTCGTGACAGCGTGGCTGATCGGGCTGATTGCATATCTTTTCAAATAGGAGGGAGCTGATGACAGCAACAAAGAAACTGGGACAGCAGACCTTTGCCTTTACTAATCCTCCGGTCATTTCAGGCGCGGCCTCCGTTGTCGGACCCAAAGAGGGACAGGGACCGTTGGGGAAGGATTTTGACGTTGTTCTTCCCGATACTCTTAACGGGGAGCAAACGTGGGAAAAGGCCGAGCGGAAAATGCTTAAGCAGAGCTGCCAAATAGCAATCCAAAAAGCGAATTTAACCCCGCAGGATATAGATTTTATGATGGCAGGGGACCTGTTAAACCAAATTATCTCCGCCAATTTTACCGCCAGGGATTTGGCGATACCTTTCATCGGGCTGTATGGCGCCTGTTCCACGATGTTTGAAGGCCTTGCCCTCGGGTCTATGTTAGTGGACGGAGGTTTTGCCAATTATGTACTGGTGTCGGCTTCAAGCCATTATGATACTGCTGAACGGCAGTACAGGTTTCCCATTGAAATGGGGGTGCAGAGGCCGATGACGGCCCAGTGGACCGTGACCGGCGCCGGGGCGGTCGTTGTCGGGACCCGGGGGAAAGGTCCGGCCATAACCCATGTTACAATAGGAAAGGTTATCGACCTGGGCATCAATGACCCTAATGATATGGGTAGTGCCATGGCTCCTGCGGCAGCGGACACAATAATCCAGCACTTTAAAGATACAGGGAGGAAACCGTCGGATTATGATCTCATAATCTCTGGGGACCTGGCCAGCATCGGCCGGGCTCTTACCGAACAACTGGTCAAACAGGCCGGGTACGACATATCGAAAAACTTTACGGACTGCGGAATCTTGATATTTGACCCGGCCCAGGACACCCATGCCGGCGGAAGCGGCTGTGGTTGTTCGGCAGTGGTGTTAGCCGGCTATCTGCTGAAAGAAATGACGGCCGGTAAGTTTAAGCGGATCCTGGGGATAGGTACGGGGGCCCTCTTAAGCCCTACCAGTTCATTCCAGGGGGAGTCTATTCCGGGAATAGGGCATGCCGTAGTTATTGACGCGTATAATCTGGGAGGTTAAATTATGGATTATTTCAAGGCTTTTGCGGTAGGCGGGGCAATATGTGTTATCGGGCAATTACTAATGGACCTGACCAGCTACAAAATAACCCCTGCTCATATCCTGGTGGGTTTTGTAACGGGCGGCGCCGTGTTGAGCGGAATGGGGCTTTACCAGCCCCTGGTAGATTTTGCGGGTGCCGGTGCTACTGTCCCCTTACCGGGCTTTGGCCACCTGCTGGCCCAGGGAGCGATAAAGGGCGCTCAGTCAAAAGGAATCCTGGGGGCATTCGGAGGCGGACTGGAAGCATCGGCGGTGGGTATTGCGGCAGCGGTAATTTTTGGTTATTTGGTGGCGACTGTATTTACACCCAAGGGTGAGTGAATCCAAAGGGGCTGTCCCATAAATATGTATTTTCTCAATTTGGTCAAAATATTGGACGGGCAGGTATATTCCTGCGAGCGTCCACAATCTCCACCGGCCACATTGGAGGTCAGAAGTTAGAGGTTGGAAGTTGGATTTA
>DYZU01000069.1 GCA_022735835.1 Thermincola sp.
CAGGCGGAAGTGACCTTCAAGAGTTACTATTTCATCGGCCAGGAGTATATCAACGCCCAGACTGCGCGTGACATTACCAGGCGAAGGTAAAGTGAAATCGGCCCAGTTGAGGGCTTTCTTTTTTGTTGTATATCGTTATACTGCGTATGCTATAATAGGAGAAGGACGGATGAAGGGGAATTGATGTGACTGAATTTTTTTTGTTTATGACAGGGCTGTTGGCCGGAAGTTTTGGGGCTCTTCTGGGTTTGGGCGGAGGAGTTATTGTCATTCCGGTACTGACCATGCTTTTCAACCTGCCGATACACACTGCTATCGGCGTCAGCCTCATCGGCGTTATTGCCACCTCCACCGGGGCGGCAGTAGTTTATGTCCGGGAGGGAAAGGCCGATATCAGGCTGGGCATGCTGCTGGAACTGGGCACTACTGCCGGCGCCATTTTGGGGGCCGTTACAGCGGGGATGGTCAGCTCAAAGGCGCTTTATCTTCTGTTTGCCATATTGCTGCTCTATAACTCCTATTCCATGTACCGGAAAACCGAAGATACCGGAGCGGTTTCACCGGGGGACGCCTCCCGGCCTGTGGCTGCATCGGCCACAGACAATTACTCTGTAGAAGATGGTTACTCTTTAGATAAAGTAAGAAATGTTCCCCGGGGACTCTTTTTTTCTCTGCTGGCCGGGGTTATGTCCGGTTTGCTGGGAGTTGGCGGCGGCCTGATCAAGATACCTGTGATGTACCTCCTGATGGGGGTTCCGCTGAAGGTGGCGGCGGCGACCAGTAATTTTATGATTGGGGTGACCGCGACTGCCGGAGCAGTTATTTATTACCTGAACGGCGATATCAGCCCTCTGGTGGCTGTCCCCGTTGCCCTTGGAGTGTTTGCCGGGGCCATGGCCGGGTCGTGGGCCAACGCCAGGATATCCACCGGGCTGCTGAAAAAGATATTTGTGGCCGTATTCGTTTACGTTGCCGTACAGATGGCTTTGAAAGGGCTGGGAAGCTGAAACAGGAGGGTTATGATGAACCGGGATGGAATGAATGTGAACAGGATAATTGCCAATATATTGCGTTTGGGTTCAGTTATCAGTGCCATCTTAATGCTGGCAGGTTTGTTCCTGTTCCTGGTCAAGGGGTATCCCCAGCAGGAGGCGCATATCCTGGGCTTTCCCCAGGCCCTGGCCGGGTCGTTGGCTTTGGAACCGGTTGCCCTGATGACTCTGGGAATAGTGATTTTGCTTTTAACGCCGCTGCTCAGGGTGGTCGGTGCGTTCTTCGCTTTTTTACTGTTCGAAAAGGACTGGAAATACGCCTTGATTTCCCTGGGTGTCCTGTTGATCCTGTCAGCCAGCTTATTTGTCCCCGGGGTCAGGTAACGGCAAATTACACAAGGAATATGATTGATAACGGCGAAAGTATTAGGAAAGATTACGGGAGGATTATTAATGCACTTGACATACCATTTGAATGCCCCGCAGGCCGAGGCTGTTCAGCATTGTTCGGGGCCTTTGCTTATTCTGGCCGGAGCCGGCAGCGGGAAAACCAGGGCCCTGACTTACAGGATTAGTTACTTGATCAGGGAGGCGGGGGTATCCCCCCATAATATACTTGCCATCACTTTTACCAATAAGGCTGCCAATGAGATGAAAGAGCGGGTGGAAGCCCTAAACGGGCACAGGGCTGAGTTTATGTGGATATGCACCTTCCACTCTGCCTGCGTCCGTATTTTGAGGAAGGAAATAGGAGCCCTTGGTTATGACACCAACTTTGTCATTTACGACAGTGCAGACCAGCTGACTTTAATAAAACAGTGCCTGAAGGAACTGAATATAGATGATAAGCGTTTCCCCCCGCGCGCCGTGGCTGCGGGGATAAGCCAGGCCAAGAACAGGCTGGCGGGACCGCGGGCTTTTGATAACCAGGCCCATGATTATTACCAGCAGACCGTGTCCAGGGTGTACAGGCTGTACCAGGACAAACTGAAAGAAAACAATGCCCTGGACTTTGACGACCTGATTATGCAGACGGTCATCCTTTTTGAGAAATTTCCTGAAATCCTGGAAAAATACCAGGACAGGTTCCGGTATATTCTGATAGACGAATACCAGGATACAAACCGTGCCCAGTACCGCCTGGTCAGGCTGCTGGCCGAAAAGTACAGGAATATCTGTGTGGTGGGTGATGATGACCAGTCCGTTTACCGGTTTCGGGGGGCCGACATCCAGAACATTTTGGACTTTGAACGCGATTACCCCGAAGCCAAGGTGGTGCGGCTGGAGCAAAATTACCGTTCCACCAAAACAATCCTTGATGCGGCCAACGAAGTGATCAAAAACAACTATGGACGCAAGAAAAAGCGGCTTTGGACGGAAAACCCGCCCGGTTCTCCCATCCTCCTGTTTACAGCCCAGGATGAGCACCAGGAAGCTTATTACGTGGCCCAAAAAATAATCGAGGGCCATCAGATGCGGGGGCGGGCTTACCGGGATTTCGCGGTTCTGTACAGGACCAACGCCCAGTCCCGGGTTATAGAAGAAATCCTGATGAGAAACAATATCCCTTATACCATAGTTGGAGGCCTGAAGTTTTACGAGCGCAAGGAAATAAAAGACATCCTGGCCTACTTGAGGGTTGTCCTAAACCCCCTGGACAGTCTCAGTTTGCTGAGAGTTATAAACGTGCCCCGCCGGGGAATCGGAGATGCCAGCCTGGCTAGGGTCGGCAGTTTTGCGGTGGAAAACGGGATCAGCCTGTTTGCCGCCATGAAACAGGCAGAGTCAGTCCCGGGCCTTCAGTCAAGGGCTGCCAAACCTTTAAAGGAGTTTACCGGGTTGATTGAGGACCTGCGGTCCAGGAAGAATGAACTGTCAGTCACGTCCCTGACCAGGGAGATCCTGGACCGGACGGGGTATTTAAACGAACTGAAAGCAGAGAAAACGGTGGAAGCAGAAACGAGAATAGAGAACCTGAAAGAATTCTTAACGGTTACCGCCGAGTTCGACAGGAGTATAATCGAAACAGAAACGGGCTCTGCCGGGAACTCCCTGGAAGAGTTTTTGGCCGGGGTTTCCCTGGTGACGGATATCGATAATATGGATGACCGGTCTGACGCGGTGGTCCTGATGACCATGCACAGCGCCAAAGGGCTGGAATTCCCGGTAGTGTTTATGGTCGGTATGGAAGAAGGTATTTTCCCCCATTCCCGGTCTCTGCTGGACGGGTCCGAGCTGGAGGAGGAGCGGAGGCTTTGTTATGTAGGTATCACCAGGGCCCGGGAGGAGCTGCACCTGGTCAACGCATGGCAGAGGACGCTCTACGGCAGCTACATGCACAACCCGCCGTCGAGGTTTCTCATGGAAATCCCCGACCATCTAGTCCACCGGGAGGGGACGGGCCATGATTATGGCCGGAACGATTACATCCCCGGCAGGGCAGATGCTGCGGCAGGAAGGTTTGCAAGCAGTTCTCCCGCCGGAAGTTTTGCTGTAGCCGCTTCCGCAGGGAACAGCGGCAGGCGGAATGCCGCGGCGGTAAATTACAGCCTCGGCGATAAGGTTGTGCATAAAAAATGGGGCCAGGGAGTTATTGTCAGCATCAAAGGAGAAAATGAGGATGCCGAAGTCAGTGTGGCGTTTCCCGGGCTGGGGATTAAAACACTGATTGCCAAATACGCCCCATTGAAAAAAATATAAGAACCGGATTTTAACAGGAGGGGTAACAACCTTGGACAGGGCGGCAGCGGAAAAGAGGATACGTGAACTGACTGACCTGATCAATGAGCACAATTACTATTATTACGTACTGGACAGTCCCCGAATTACGGATTTGGAATTCGATAACTTGATGAAAGAGCTAATGGAGCTGGAACAGGCTTTTCCTGACCTGATCCCGCCTGATTCGCCCACCCGGAGGGTTGGGGGTATGCCTGCCGCCGGGTTTGCCGCCGTGGCTCACCTGGCCCCGATGCTCAGTCTCAGCAACGCTTTTAATGACCAGGACTTGCGGGACTTTGACCGCAGGGTCAGAGGGGGGCTTCCCGGGCAGCCTGTTGAATATGTCGTTGAATTAAAGATTGACGGCCTGGCAGTCTCTCTTTTATATGAAAACGGGGTTATGGTCAGGGGCGCCACCAGGGGTGACGGTGAGATGGGAGAGGATATCACCCGGAACCTGAAAACCGTTAACAGTATTCCCCTGAGACTGCGCCGTCCTGTACCCCTGTTGGAAGTCAGAGGGGAGGCTTTTATGCCCAAGAAGGAGTTTTTGCGCCTTAACGAGGAGCGGGAAGAAGCCGGCGAGCCAACGTTGGCCAACCCGCGCAATGCGGCGGCCGGGTCTTTGCGCCAGCTGGACCCGCGTATTACGGCTTCCCGGGCCCTGGACGCCTTTTTATACGGGATAGGGCGGATAGAAGGGATGACTGTGGCCAGCCATATGGAAGGGCTTGACATTCTGAAGGAACTGGGGTTGAAAGTTAACCCGCATATCAAACTCCTGCCAAGCATTGATGAAGTCATAGATTACTGCCGGGAGTGGACCGAAAAAAGGCATGACCTTCCTTACGAAATAGACGGGATGGTGGTAAAGGTTAACAGCCTCGCCCAACAGGCCGCCCTGGGCGCTACCAGCAAGAGCCCCAGGTGGGCTATCGCCTATAAGTTCCCGGCCGAAGAGGCGGAAACGGTTGTCAGGGATATCTTTGTCCGGGTCGGCCGGACCGGTGTGCTTACTCCAACCGCCTCCCTGAAGCCCGTAAAGGTGGCCGGGTCTACCGTCAGCAGCGCCACTCTGCACAATGAAGACATAATCAGGGACAAAGACATCAGGATCGGCGACCATGTTATTATTCACAAAGCCGGTGATGTAATCCCCGAAATTGTCAGGGTTTTGCCCGAGAAACGGACCGGCGCCGAAAGGATATTTTCTATGCCTGAACAGTGTCCTGTGTGCGAGACCAGGGTGGAGAGAGTTGAGGGTGAAGTTGCGGTCCGCTGCCCGAATGACAGGTGCCCCGGCCGGGAGAGGGAAGGCCTTATCCATTTCGTGTCCCGCGACGCCATGGATATTGAGGGTTTGGGGCCGTCGGTGGTGACCGCTTTAATCGAGGCCGGGCTTGTTAATGATGCCGCGGACCTGTATTACCTGAAGTTTGAAGACCTGGTCAAACTCGAACGGATGGGCAAAAAGTCTTCCGAAAATTTGCTTAATGCTATCGAGAAAAGCAAATCCAATTCCCTGGCCCAGCTGATTTTTGCCCTGGGAATACGCCTGGTGGGGGAACGTGCGGGAAAAATCCTGGCTGACCATTTCGGCTCGATGGAGCGGCTGAAGGCGGCAAGTGTCGAGGAGCTTACAGCAATTCCTGAAATCGGGCCCAAGATGGCGGACAGTATTGTGGCCTATTTCAGGGACCCGGTCAACCTCCGTTTACTGGACCGGCTGGAAGCGGCCGGGGTAAATATGGTCCAGGAAAGGGCGGAGGAAGGCCGCAGGCCTTTGCAAGGCAAGCAGTTTGTCCTGACGGGGGCCCTGAGCAAATATACCCGCAAGGAAGCCCAGGAACTGATTGAGAAACTGGGCGGCAAAGTCAGTTCCGGTGTAAGCAAGAACACCGATTATGTCCTGGCCGGTGAGGACCCCGGCTCCAAATATGACAAAGCGCGGGCATTGGGGGTGCCGATTATTACCGAAGAAGAATTTGAACAGATGATAAGATAAAGTAACTACCGGTGAAGGTGAGGTTAAGAAGGCGAAAAGGCCGGGCCGTGCGGCCCGGCCTTTTCAGTCGATAATGTAGCTCCAGTTTTCGCCGTTGTTGTTATCCCAGTTGTTGGCGCTGTTTTTAAAACAGAAATTGAGCTGGCCGGCTTATTGACAAAATTCCAACCCTGGTGCCAAACAACCCTGGCGCCAAACAAGTTGACAATATCAGGGACTTTCTTTTATAATATTGTTAACCATTATTCCAAAAAAGGTTAACAATTATGAAAGGATTAAAACATGAAAAAAGATTTAGTCTTAAAAAAGTTGCTCTTTGTTACAGGCACGGATACGGGTGTGGGA
>DYZU01000070.1 GCA_022735835.1 Thermincola sp.
CGATTTCTATGATGCGTTCCATGTTCAGCGGAGTCTCCGGTTTGCGAAACCACCAGCTCCGCATGGATGTTATCGGCAACAACATCGCCAATGTCAATACTGTTGGTTACAAAAAGAGCAGGGTTTTATTCCAGGACATGCTGAGCCAGACAATCCGCGGTGCTTCAGCCCCGCAGGGTGGGAAGGGCGGTTCTAACCCAATGCAGGTCGGATTGGGTATGACGGTTAACAGCATAGATATCCTTCATACCCAGGGCAGCTCGGAAACCACAGGTAAAGTAACAGATATGATGATTGACGGAGACGGGTTCTTCATTGTAGGTGACGGAAGAAACAATTATTATACCAGAGCGGGTAATTTCGATTTTGATGCCGTGGGAAACCTGGTTAATGCCAATGGTTTACTGGTTCAAGGGTGGATGGCCGATAACACCGGCAATATTGATACAACCCAGGCCATTGGGGGTATTTCTATTCCGAAAGGTCAATCTTTGCAGCCAAAAGCCACCGCGAACGCAACCTATATTAATAACCTCGATGCCAATACTCCAACGGCTGCACCTGGCAACACTTTCCCGACATCTCTGGAAGTGTATGATTCTCTCGGCAACTTCTGGGTTATTCCGGTAACATTCACTCACACTGGAGCCAATACCTGGACTGTTACAGCATCTAACCCTCCAGGAGCGATTGCCAGCATGAGCGCTACGACACTCTCTTTTAACGCGGACGGGACATTTGGAAGCATGAGCGCAGGAGGAGGAGTAATCACTCTAACATTAACAAACGGAGCAGCCAGTCCACAAACTATCAATGTTAATTTTTCCGCCATGACTCAGTTTGCCTCACCGTCCACGGCCCGGTATAACACACAGGACGGCTATGCTTCGGGTACGCTGGAAGGATATGCCATTGACTCATCCGGAGTAATTACCGGGCGTTATTCCAATGGATTGACCAGGCAACTGGCCCAAGTTGCGGTAGCCAACTTCAACAACCCTGGCGGTTTGATGAAAGCCGGGGAAAACCTCTTTGTTCAATCTAACAACTCCGGTTCTGCTCAAATCGGTACTGCCGGTACCGGCGGCCGCGGCGACATTTCGCCCGGAAAACTGGAAATGTCCAATGTGGACCTGTCCCAGGAATTTACCGACATGATTATCACCCAGAGGGGCTTCC
>DYZU01000071.1 GCA_022735835.1 Thermincola sp.
ATCAGACCATCAATGCTTTAAGATTTCTTTATGTTGAATTATATCAGTCAGATTTTTCTTTTGGAGAAATTGCCCGTCCCAGGCCTGACCGAAAAATTCCTGTTGTGATATTATATAATCTTACACTTTTTGTGAGAGGCGGGAAAGGCCACAAAGACAGGATCACCTTTTTCTCGGACAAGCTGAAAGCATCATTGCTCCGGTGCATGGGCTGCAAACACCCCACGGAATATCTCTTTGTAACCCAAAGAGGCACCAAATATACCACCCGGTCAGTGCAAAAAATTTTCGAAAAGGCTGTACAAAAAGCAGGGATCCAAAAAACTGTAACCTGCCATACCCTGCGCCACTGTTTTGCCACACACCTGTTGGAAGCGGGAACAGATATTCGCTACATCCAGAATTTACTCGGCCACGCCAGTATTGTTACAACCAATATCTATACAAAAGTCCGCAACCCTCACCTGTTTAAAATCAAAAGCCCTTTATAAAAAGAAAATGGAGAGCGAGGTCTCCGTTTTATTTAGGCAGTTCAAGTTCGGACCTTTTCTGCTTTGTTCCTTAATGATTGGCGGTTTTCAAGGTAATTCTCTCTCAGGATGCCCATCAGAAAAATGTCATAATACCGGCCGTTCCTGTACAAACCCTGGCGCTGGACGCCCTCCACCTCAAAGCCTATCTTTTCATATACTTTTTTGGCTCTGAGATTGTATTCGAAAACCTCCAAACCTATCCTGTTAAAACCCTGCTGGCCGAAAAGGTGATCAAGAAGGGTCACCAGGGAGTCACTGCCATATCCCCGGTCCCAGAAGTCCTTCTCCCCAATCAGCATGCCAATTTGGGCCTTATGGTTGTCTTTGTCAATATCACTCACAGAAATAAAACCTATCGGTTTTCCCCATAAGGTCTCAATGATCAGCCTGATTGTGCTATGCTCGTCAAGACCCCGGTTATACCTCCTGTTTTCTGCCTCAAATGTGGTATTGATTGGGCCTCCTCTCACCAAATCGGCTATTTCAGGGTCATTTTTCCATTTTACAAGCATGGGAATATCAGCTCTGGTAAGATTCCTGATCTTAACTTTTTCACCGGTTAAATTCATCTGGGTTTGAATCCTCCTGCTTTCCCTGATATCATATTGTATTTGACAACCACCCGGGAGATTCCTTTATTCCTGCCCGGCAAGACATAATCGCGGCCGCCGGTAATAAACATTTACTGGAAAGAAAGCTCCGGAGGTTGCGATGAGAAAGTCATTTGTTCACAGTGCCTTTGTATTGATGACAGCTGCAACAATAAACAGAATCATGGGATTTGTTTACCAGGCTATCATATTTCGCTTGGTCGGGCCGGAAGGAATTGGCTTGTTTAATCTCGTTTATCCTGTCTATATATTGTTTATCGTAGTTGCCACGGCGGGGATTCCTTTAGGGGTTTCCAAACTGGTTTCGGAAGAAGAAGCCAGGGGAAATCGCCGCGGGAGTTATCAAATCCTGTGGTTCTCGGTTTTTCTGCTCACCATCTCCGGCAGTGTTTTTTTCCTGCTGTCCTATTTGAGTTCGTCCTTTCTCCTCAAATACGTATTTGTGAATAAAATGGTACAGCCTGTGTTTCTGTGCCTGTTGCCCGGGATATTTGTGGTTTCCCTCAGTTCGGCATTCCGGGGGTTTTTCCAGGGATTAATGAACATGGGACCTCCGGCCTTCGGCCAGGTGATTGAACAGGTAGTGAGGATTTTTATTGGTATTTCTCTGATTACTCTCCTTCTCCCGAGAGGAATAGAATGGGCGGCGTCCGGTTTAGCTGCGGCAAACGTTTTGGGGGAAACGGCCGGACTGTTCGTAATGCTGTTGATTTATTTCCGAAAGCGACCGTATTACGGAAAGTTTTCTTTGCCCTGCCTGGAAAAGGCCCGTGAGATCCTGCAAAGGCTTTTTTGCATGTGCGCCCCAATAACTCTCGGGCGAATTGCGGCTACCGTTATGCTTTCGGTGGATTCGGTCTTAATCCCTTTAATATTAAAAAAGGCCGGTTATACTACCTCGGAAGCCACCGTTTTTTACGGGCAGTTTACAAGTGTGGCTTTAACCCTATTATATGTTCCTTCTGTATTTACAGTTTCCCTTGCCACCAGTCTCGTCCCCGCTATTTCGGAAGCCGTTGCCCAAGTGAGAAGCGGTGTGATCAGGTCCAGGACAAGCGAGGCTGTCAGGGTAACTTTGCTGGCAGGAATACCCTTCACCGCCGGTTTCCTAATCCTCTCTTCCCAGATTACAGGAGCCGTTTACGGTTCTCCGCAAAGCGGGGGCCTGCTTTTTATACTGGCCCTGGGAGGAATCCCGGCTTACCTGCAGCAGACTGCCACCGGAATACTCCAGGGCCTGGGCAAACCGGCCGTTCCCCTAAAGAACATGATTATCGGCAGCATTATTAAAGTACCTGTCCTTTATGCCCTGACTTCCAACCCCGATTTGGGTATTTCGGGCAGCGCTTATGCTTATACTGTTTTCTTTTTTACAGCAGCGGGACTTAACCTGCTCTCTCTTTACAGGCTGACAGGATTTCGGCTCCGGTTCGTCAATAATGTCTGCAAGCCCTTTGCTGCCGGTTCAGCCGGCGCATTCCTGTCTTCTAAATTATACGGTTACAGCTACGGATTTACCGGCAACAACGCCGTCAGCGTCTGTATTTCCCTGGTGGGCGGGTTTTTGGTTTACTTCTCTCTTCTTGTTGTATCCGGATCGGTAACAAAAAAAGACTTTAAGCGGATACCGTTTTTGCAGAAAATAACCCGGAGATAAAAAAAGGCCCGCAGGCCCGGGATTAGTTTAAAGTATTTTATCAAGATTCCATTCGCCGACAAATTTTATGACCCGGTGGTTGGTGACATCGAACAGCAGCGGGGTTACGGAAACCTCTCCTTTTTTGGTCACCGCTATATCCGTGTCAGGGTCCTCCTGGATATCATATACTTCCCCGCCCATCCAGTAGTAAGTTTTTCCGCGCGGGTCCGTCCTTTTTTCAAATATATTCTCGTAGCGCCTCTTCCCCAGACGTGTAACTTTTATTCCCGGAGGTTTTTCCCCGCATTTTGTGACCGGGATATTGACATTCAGCAGGGTTTCTTCCGGCAGGCCTTTTTCCAGGACAACTTTCACCAACCTTTTGGTAAATTGGGCAGCGTAATCAAAGTCGGTACATTCCCAGGAGACCTGGGAAACGGCTATGGACGGAACGTCATTGATTACGCCTTCCAGAGCCGCCGATACCGTTCCGGAATACAATACGTCTGTTCCCAGGTTAGGGCCGAGGTTAATTCCTGACACAACGATATCCGGTTTTGCCGGGAGAAGCGCCTGGATAGCCAGTTTCACACAGTCAGAAGGGGTGCCGTTGACGGCGTATCCCCTGGAATTGCTGTCAGGGAAAGTCACCTTATCCGCCCGGAGCGGTTTATGAATGGTGATGCCCAGTCCTGTGGCGCTTCTGGGCCTGTCAGGAGCTACAACATATACCTCACCCAAAGTTTCCAGGGCTTCTCTTAATGCCTTGAGCCCAGGGGCCCAAATTCCGTCGTCGTTGCTAATCAGAATCAGCATATTTACCTCCCCAAGTTATGAATATCCGGACAAGATCAAATCTAAAAAAGCAGGAATTACCTGCTTTAAATTTCGTATATGGTGATGGTCATTGAACCGTCACCGTTTTTTGACAAACCAAACATTAGTTTTTTATGTTTGAGCGTTTTGTTTAAAAAATCCACCACTTTGTACATTTCGTCATAATGATTAAATGTCCTGGTCGCCACCGGTTCCAACTTTTCCTTATTATTCTCATCCATAAAAGATAATACTCCTCCTAGGTGAATTCAAAATAATTTTATTGTATATCGGGAGATAAATCAAGTAGGTTGGACTATCTTCTAGCGGTGGCTTCTGATAAGTGCAAATGCTTCGGCCCTGGTTGAATCTTTGGTTTTAAACAAACCGCGGACAGCAGAAGTGAGGGTCATGGAACCCGGTTTTTTTACACCTCTCATGGTCATACACATGTGTTCCGCTTCCACCACAACCGCCACGCCCAAAGGGTTTAAGGATTCCATGATCATGTCGGCAATGGTACAGGTCAGCCGTTCCTGGAGTTGGGGACGCTTAGCAATGGATTCCACTGTCCTGGCAAGTTTGGACAAACCGGTAATCTTACCCTTTCTGGGAATATACGCCACGTGAGCCTTACCGAAAAATGGCAGCAGGTGGTGTTCGCACATGGAATAAAAGGGTATATCTTTTACCAGCACCATCTCTTCATGGTCTTCGGTAAAAAGGACCTGCAGGTGGTCTTTTGGATCCTCCTTAAGACCGCAGAAGATCTCTTCATACATTCTGGCGACCCGGGCCGGGGTTTGTTTGAGACCTTCCCGTTCGGGGTCTTCGCCGATGGCCTCCAAAATCATGCGCACGGCTTTTTCTATCTTTTCCTGGTCAAACATAAAAAACCCTCCTTACATCAGGCCCAAAATCTTATGGGTCTGGGGAATTACCCTCACATCAGGGACAAAGTCCAGCGCCAGTTCCTGCATTTTCATTAGTTTAGCCAGTGAGGGGGATTTTCCTGTATAGCCACGATGTGCCGATACCGGTTGGATAACCAGTGGAACCATGCTATGAACGGACTTGATTATTTCACACACCTTAATTATTTCTGACTCCGAAGTTTCGCCGGTGACCACAACTTTTACAAATACTTTTTTGCGGGAGGCAATTCGTAAGAATTCCCGGTGTATATCCCACATTTCCCTGTTGCCTGCGGCGCTGGGTAATTTGATATCCATGCTGATAATATCAATTTGTGATATCAGTCCGGAAAGCTCGTCAGGCAGAGTTCCGTTGGTTTCCAGATAGAATTTAAGGCCTGTATCTTTTAACAGCCCAATCAGCCTGTTGATAAAACCGGTTTGCAGGAGCGGTTCTCCCCCGGTCAGGCTGATGCTGTGATTTTTGCCGATATTGAAACTTTTTATAATTTCTACGGTTGTTTCGACGTCAACGGGATTGGCCCTGTGAGAAAAAATTCCCGTTCCGGGCTCATCCTCCACCCGGAATGACGGATAAAACTTGTAATCAGTGTCGCAATAGGCACAGTGGAGATTGCAGCCGGCAAATCGTACAAATATCTGTCTTATGCCTACGTATGGCCCTTCCCCTTGCACCGAGGAAAAAATTTCGACTAAATGGGTTTTCACCACCGCACTCCTCTTTTTGAGAATTGTTTTACAATTCAAAATTATTGTTTCTATATTTTCGTCAAACATCCTGCTAAATTTCTGAAAATTTTTATCAGGGAGGAATATTGTCAGAAAATGACGAATTTTACAGTAGGTTTTTGGAGGGGGAATGAATGTGGACAAGAATCCATACTTTGAACAACAAAAGATTTGCCCGGTCTGTCAGAATAAGTTTACCGTAACCAGAGTGCGCAGTTCGGCGTGTTTTGTAGTAGCGCGGGATACCGATTTTTACGTAAAATACCGCGACATTAACCCCCTTTTGTATAGTATATGGGTTTGTCCGAACTGTCAATATGCTAACTCGGACAGGGATTTTAATGAACCTCTGCGGCCCGCTGAATTGGAAAGGTTGAAAAAAGGTCTTGCCCTGCTGCGCTCGGAAGAGCCCGACTTTTCCGGGGAAAGAACACCGCAGGTGGGGCTGCGTTCCCTGGAATTAGCCATCAGGACTGCCCAAATCAGGCAGGCTCCCGCTATTGTCCAGGCCGGTCTTTTTTTGAGAGCTGCATGGATATGCCGGGAACTGGGTAAAACTGAAACTGAGATGAAATATATCGAACAGGCCAAAAACCTCTATCAACAATCATTTGAAAAGGAATGGGGCCGGCAAACCGCAAAAATGAGCGACTGCAGGATAATGTACCTGATTGGCGAACTGAACCGGCGGCTGGGAAATTACGAGGAAGCTGTCAAATGGTTCAGCAGGACAGCCGTACACAAAGCAATAAAAAATGAACCGGAAATAAACCGTTTAGTCAGAGACCAGTGGGAAATTGCCAGGGAAGCATATAAAAAGCAGCAGTCGGGTAAACTCCAGGAACAGGGTCCGACCGAAGGCGAAGGCGGCAAAGCACGGGAAAGCACGGAAAGCAAAAAAGACCCGGAATCTATCGGGGATGGGAAAACCGGTATTCTGCAGCCTAAATCCCGGGGCAGTAAAGTCAAGATGTTTTTAAGCCTCTACACGGACCAGGTGGAATGGCTGAAAACCACAGCCAACAGATGCTATGACAGACATAAAGTTTTTATGGAAAAGGAAACGGTGGCCAGGGCTATCCTGGATGCTGTAATGGAAGCTTTTCCGGAAGTCGACGACTTTAAGTCAGAGGAAGAACTTAAAAATATCGTGTTAAGAAAACTTGTGGATTAATTGGCCTGTTTGACAAGTTCGAGATTCTGCATTTCCCTTAAAGAGTTTTGAATAGACAAAAAAGACCTTTGTGCTTCACTGCCGTTGAAATCAACATCCTTATTGGCCAAAACCGAGTAGTTTTGAGCCAGAGTATCAAGAAGGTTAATCAGATTACTTAAAACTTCGGTTTCCTGAGGGGTGACATTCTTGCCGTTTTCAATTTTCAGTGACAGCGGTTTTAAAACCGAATTATATATATGATTAAGTACTTCCCTTTTTTTCAGGGTGATGGAAAGCATTGGCTGGCTGATGATGTCTTTTCTCATTTGGGCAGATATGTTTTCCAGCTGGTTGAAACGTTGAAGTTCATACTCTTCAGGAAAGACCGTAGCCTCTATGGCCCCGATGGCTACCCCGAGATTCTGGGGGTTCCGGGGATTAACCACAAACTTGTAAAGAGAACCACGGATAATGGAAATCCGGGTAAAATCCTCGGCATATGCGCTCTTCAGGCTGTTTATGGCATCTTTTTTTAAGGCTTCCGCGAAATTTAGTTTTTCGGTATCCCTGTCACTACAACCCGCCGACAGGGGCAGAATAGTTATTAGCATGACCGCCAAAAAAGCTGTTATTGCTTTTGTTCGCATATGCAATCATAACTCCCCCTTTTATGTTATATTGTTCTGGAATAATTTCAGTTTTCCTCCATGAAACGTCAAAAAATAGCAGGCTTGCAAATAAGCGGGGTGTTTTTTGTGGGAAATGCCGACAGGTTAGTAAACGAGACTTTTATATCCAAAGCCCGGTGGTTAACTATATTTGGCGCTCCTATTCTTTTTTGGCTGGACGGGCTTGAAATTCCCCCGTCTTTGCTGCTGGTGTCCGCTTTCTTCCTTTTGTATAACGGCCTGATGCAGTTTTACCTGTTGCAGAAATCCGATATACCAGTTTCTCCAGTTGTACTGTCTTTGATAGATTCGGTTTATCTGACCTTTTTATATTATACTACAATTAATAATAATGAAGGAATGCCGCAGCTTTTTTACTTTTTGATACTCGTGATGGGAATCAGGCACGGCATGGCCAAGTACCACTGGATAGTTTTATTCAGCGGCCTTTTATATGCTTGGACTACAGTAGCCAGGAGTTATTTTCTGGGGAACAGGCCTGATCCTTTTGATATATTAATGCAAATTGTATTTTTCGCCGCTTTTGGAATTATGAGTTCATATATTTTAAAAAAAGACTATCAGCAGCAAATGGAGAAGGAAGAGTTGTTCTCCGAACTTCAGGCCGCTTATCAGCAGCTTTGCGTTTACAATGCCCAGGTTGAAGAACTGGCCAATACAGACCCTTTAACGGGAGTTTATAATTACCGTTTTTTTACCGAACGTCTGGAAAAAGAAATCGAACTGGCCAAAAAATTTAACCGCTCTCTGTCCCTCATTATTTTGGATATCGATCACTTTAAAGACTTTAACGACACGTACGGCCACCCCGCCGGAGACCTGGCTCTTAAACAAGCGTCAAAAATTTTTAAACAAAATATAAGAGATAAAGATGTTCTCTGCCGGTACGGAGGAGAAGAATTTTTAATCCTGCTGCCCTCAACCGGGGTCGAAGAAGCGTTCAGATGTGCCGAACGTATCAGAGAAGCGGTCCAACATCATACTGTATATATTGGTGAAGATAAAAAACCTGTTAATATAACCGTCAGCGGAGGAGTAGCCTGTTTTCCGGTAGATGCCAGTAATGGTGAACAGCTCCTCCGGATAGCAGATGAAGTCTTGTATTCGGCCAAACACAAAGGCAGGAATAAGATCCACCGCCGGCTGTAAAAGAGTGAGTAAATGGGTAAAAAAAGAAGGGTAAATGGGTCCGTGCGCGACGGACTCATTTACCCTTCTTTTTAAATATATTTATTGCAGGCCCAGGGCCTTGTTGTAGCAGTTTACCGCTTCGGAGCTGAGGCCCATTTTTTCCAAAAGTGAAGCCTTGTAACTCCAAATTTCGCGGTTGAACGGGTCGTATTTTATGGCCTTGTCATAACAGGCCAGGGCTTCGTAATGTCTGTTCAATTGGGCCAAACACCCGCCCTTGTTGATAATCAGGGTGATATTTCTGGGTTCTAAATCCAGGGCCAGTTTATAAACATCCAGAGCATCCTGGTAGCGCCCAACGGCTTCTAGGCAGAGGGCCTTATTGTTTAAAAGAGTAGTATCCTTAGAATAAATCTGAAGGGCTCTGTCGAAGCATGCCAGTGCTTCCATATGCCTCCCGGCTTTACACAAACAGGTCCCTTTATTGCTTAACAAAGTCAGGTCATCGGGATTCAATTCAAGAGACAGGTCGTAACAGGTAAGGGCTTCGTGATATAGTCCCAGTTCCACCAGGGAAAACCCTTTGTTGTTTAAAAGCTCAACATTTATCAAGCCTAATTGTTCAGCCCTGTTGTAACATTTTAAGGCTTCATGATGGTTCCCCATATTGCTGTAGCACAATCCCATGTTAACGAAAATGGCCGGGTCTCCCTGGCGGATGCGGGCGGCCCGTATGAAGCATGAGAGGGCTTCTTTGTATTCCTGTGCTATGCATAAACAGAGTCCGAGGTAGAGCAAGGCTTCATAGTTTTCCGGGTCCAGGTCCGAGGCCTGTTTAAAACACGATTGAGCCTCTTTGTAGAAACCGTGGCCATAATAATCCTTACCCCTGGCAACCATAGATTTCACTGACACGGGATTGCTGTTGATGTCGAAAGCAACACTGTCAAGTGTTTTACCCTGCAAATGGTGGCCTGCCGGCCCGTTTGTCAGCGCGTTTGTTGGCGCGTTTGTACTTAACCAAAATAAGGCTGTCTGTTCACTGTTTGAACTGATTGCCCGGCGGAACGATTTAGCCGCTTCTTTCACCAGGCCCCTTCTGTATTGCAAGTGCCCTATTTTGAAATACAAATAACTGCGCTCAGGGTCTTTTAAAACCGATTTGCTGAAGTATTCAATGGATTTGTCTATTTCACCGACTGTTTCCCACAATAACCCCGTCAAAAAGTAGAAGGTGGATACCGTAAAAATCTGTTTGGCCAGGTCTTTGAAAACCCTGAATGCCTGCCGGTATTGAGATGTTTTTTCATTCTGGAAAACCAGGTCGCCCATTATTCAGAATCTCCCCTTTTGTATGTTTGCCATAAATTCATGATTAAGTTCGATTAACAAAAAACCTTTCCCTGCTAGTGAGAGTAAGAATCGTACGCCAAATAACTCCATGAAATGACAGCGAAAACCCCCGAAAAGTATCGAACCTTCCGGGGGTTAACCGAACCAAAATTTACCTTGCGACTTTAAATTTTGAGAGAGGCTAAACCTGTTGCCGCGGCATATGAAAAATTGCCGTTTAAAAGTTTTTCCTTTTGTGTCGGAGATACAGCCGCCTGAAAGACCAAAGAAGTCAAAACTCCTGCTTTTTCGGTTTTTCCTAACAAAATAAATCCTACCAATTTGTCTCCCTGAAAAACCAGTTTTTCATATGTCGAATTACTGCGAGAAAGGACAAA
Organism: Thermincola sp.; assembly: GCA_022735835.1. Taxonomy (GTDB): domain Bacteria; phylum Bacillota; class Thermincolia; order Thermincolales; family UBA2595; genus UBA2595. The sequence goes on from DYZU01000071.1 coordinate 9,970, forward strand.
GGTTTCCTGACCGGGTTGATCCTGGTTGGCAGCACCGACACAGATGACCGGAATCCCGCCAATGTTCAGGGAATTCATGTTTGTACAGCCTTGATAAGGCCGGCGGACCCCCGCCATGTTATAGGCGGCTAATTGTCCCTGTTCTACCGCATTTGGCCAAAGAGGATGCCACCAGGAAGAATTTCTCACAAAGTCGTAACACCGGGCGACGTCTCCGGCAGCATATATTTCGGGCAATTCTGTTTCCAGGTATTCATTAACCTGCACTCCCGGCCCGGCAGATATCACGGTGTTTGGCAAAAAATCGGTGTTGGGTCTCACCCCTGCGGCTATGATGACCATTTCGGCATCTATTTTCCGGCCGTCGGTAATAGTAACGCCCTCTAAACCACCTGACATGGTGCGGTGAATCTCTTTGCAGGATTGTCCCAGGTACAGGTCAATTCCTATTTCCGTCAATTTATCCTGGAGAAGCCGGGCTGCCGTTTCGTCCAGGAAGGTTGCCAGGATATGGGGAGCGATTCCCACAATGCTGACCTTGACCCCTTTGGAGTTGAGAGCTGCCGCGGTAGTTATGCTAACCAGTCCGTCACCCAGGACAACGGCCGAACGTACATAGGACAAACCGGAGAGGATGGCCTCCGCGTCACCTAATGTTCTCAGGGTATGCACTCCCTGACCGCTAAGGCCCGGTATTTCCGGGATTATAGGAGAAGCTCCGGAAGCTACCAGGAGCTTGTCGAAAATTACCACGTTATTGTCTGACAGCCTGACAATTTTAGAACTGGCGTCTACCTCCACTGCTTCTATTCCGGTTAATATTCTGGCGTTTAAATTGGCAATTTCATCTGAAGAACAGATATATATCTTGTTCCTGGGAATTCTGCCGGAAATATAGTAGGTTGACAGGCAACGCGAGTAACCGACATCTTGTTCCTTGGATATAATTGTAATCTCGGAACGAGCGTCAAGGCGGCGGAGGGTTTTGGCCGCGCTTATCCCGGCTGCACTGGCGCCGATTATTACATAGTGCACATTGACACCCCCGTTAAATTCCAAGCTTGGCCCGCTTATCCTTGATGTGGGCTATTATTCCCTCTGCCGCTTTAACCGGGTCTGTTTCCACATAGAATTTACCGCCCAATAATGACTCAACGGGTTCGGAAGTGAGAATTGTGGCCACCTGCTTACTCCCCAATACCGGCGGGACTACGCCCAGGTGAGTGAATACACCGAGCGATACGGCCCAGGTACCTATAGCAATAGCCTTTTCATGCTGGTATTCGGGAGCAGACGCCGCAATGGGCAAATCTTTTACCGCAACTTTCAGGTATCCGGCCAGGGCGGAAACCAGATCTCCAATGCGGGAGTTGTCCACGCAGCTGCCCATATGAAGAACCGGAGGCAGCGGCGCATTTAACCCGGCGGCATTTCCGACGGCAGTAAGGACCGCTTTCAGGGTGTCTCCGGCATATTTTTCCGCAGCCTCCGGGGTGAGGAATCCGGCTTTCCCCAGGGCATGGGCGGCACAGCCGGTGGCTACCACCAAAACGTTGTTTTTCAGGAGTTCCTTTACCATGGTAACATGGAAGGAATCCTGAATTACCTTTGCGTTATTGCATCCTACAACCGCACAAGCACCAAGAACATTCCCGTTGGCAATGTTGTCTACCAGGGGCTTGAGAGGTGCTTCGCTGTCAATTTTGGATAATGCGCCTACGATGGCTTCCACACTGAAACCGGCTATCACCCTGGACTTCTCGTCAGGTACGTTAACTTTTTGCGGGTCCCTGTTCTTGAATGCTTCTATTGCTGTGCGGACAATCTGCCGGGCGGTTTCGTCAACCTTGTCTGTTTCAAAGGGAATATGCTGGGCACCGGGAAGTTTGGCGATAGGCATTGTAGAAATCAGTTTGGTATGATAACAGGCAGATATGTCGGCAAGTGAGGGCATGATACACTGAACGTCAACCACCATGGCATCAACCACACCGGTGGTTATAGCCAGTTCCTGGGCCAGGAAGTTGTTTGCTACGGGCACTCCCTGTCTCATCAGAACCTCGTTGCCGGTGCAGCAAATACCGGAGAGTTGAATTCCGCTGGCTCCCGCCGCTCTGGCTTCATCAGCGAGTTTTTTGGCCCACTCGACGATTTTTTCGGAAAGTAGAGGCACGTGCCCGTGGATAACAATATTCACATGGTCGGCCTTCAGGACCCCCAGGTTGGCTTCAGAAACAACAGGCGCCGGTGTGCCAAACAGAATGTCCTGGATGTCAGTGGCCAGATGAAGCCCGCCGTAACCGTCTACCAGCCCGAGTTTTACAGCCGAAAGGATCAGGTTTACCGGGTCAGAATCTACACCCATGCCGGTCTGGTGCATGGCTGTCCGGATTTCCCGGTCAGGGTTCCTGGGCAACACTCCCAGTTTTCCCCAGGTTTCAACTCTCTCCTGGGGCGCAGTGGCTGTTAACCATTTCATCGGCGAGGTCCCGTGGTTGGCAAAATCAGCAAAGGCAGTTTCGGCAACTTCTCTGGCCAGTTCGTTCTTATCCTTTCCAGCAGTTTCGATTCCCAATTTGGCGGCAACCGACTTCAGTTTGGCTTCATCTTTTATTTCATACGGGGCTTTGCCGGTTGCTGCCAGATACAGGGCCTCCGCCGCTTCGTAGGCATGGTCGGCATGGGCCGCAGTTCCTCCTACCACAGAGCGTAAAAGGTTTCTGGCTACGATCAAGTCAGCGCCGGCTCCGCAGACCCCTTTTTGCGGGCCATTCCCAAAGGGGTCAATCCGGCATGGGCCCTGGATACAGTTCCTGCAGCAAATTCCTAACAAACCGAATCCGCACTGGGGCTGCTGTAATTCAAAACGGTCCCATACGGTTTCGATGCCGTCTTTATTTGCTTCACCCAGCATTTTTCTCACAGCCGGGTCCAAAGACCTGTTTGCGAACCTCATCACTTAACCTCCTCTGATATTTGAAAATTGGTAAGATACTGTTTTCTGGCCGCCCTGCTGTAATCGTCAATTTGGGTGAATTTTATAGCTTTGGTTGGGCAGGCCTGTACACATGCCGGAACCTCCAATTCCATACACCGGTCACATTTAATGGCCTTTTTCTCTTCCGTATCCTGAATAATGGCGCCAAACGGACAGACCATAACGCACATCCAGCAGCCCACACACTTATCGGAGTTATTTTGCACCAGGCCGGATTCAGTATCCCTGAACATGGCCCCGGACATGCAGGCCTGCACGCATCTCGGCTCTTCGCACTGACGGCATTGGAGTGGAAACGATAGGCCATCTCCTGCTTCCACATAGACTCTCTGTTTCGGTTTTCTTTCCTGTAAAACGGCGCCGTAAAGGTCTTTTGACCCGGAATGGGTAACCGCGCATGCGATTTCACAGGATTTGCAGGCAAGGCACTTATTGATATCGACCAGTATCTGTTTCAATCCATTCACCTCCTTATAAAATGTATTGTGAATAATTTGTAAAAATTACTAATTTGTTGCGCTGTATTTATTATTAATTTTCTATGAATTTCTAAGTATTCCTGCAAAAAGTAAAGAAAACCGGCATTACCGGTTAATCCGCATTTAAGACGGTGTATTCTCCCGCCATTTATCTCTGAGCTGCTTTAACTTTTCATCCATATCCGTAGAATCAATTCTTACATTATCGGTACTTTCAGCTGTTTTTGAGGATTCCTGCCGGAAGGTTTCTTTCCCTGCTTTCTGTATTGGTGGCATAAGACCAAGACTTTCCAGCTGCATTCTGGCCTTCTGGTGATTAGGCAGCAACCTTAATGTTTCTTTAAAGTGCTTTATGCTGAGGTCTTTCTCACCCAGGTTTTGATACGAGCAGGCCAGGTAATAATGAGAGGTTCCGCTGTTTCTGTTTAAATCAAGAGATTTGCTGAGACTGGCTATGGCTTCCGGGTATTTTTTGCCCCTGAGGTAAGCTACCCCGAGGTTTTTCCAAAGATATGCCAGCTTCGGGGCGACCTGCACAGCTTTTTTATGCATCTCGATAGCTTCTTTTACCCTTCTTGTTTTTAAATAAATCCGGCCCATCTGGTCATAAATATACTCCAGGCTCGGGTTTATTTCAACTGCCTTCTGCAGTGTTTCCATAGCCTGTTGATACTGTTTTTTCCCCACATAGGCCAAACTTAGCTGGTACCAGGCGAACTCAAATTTAGGGTTGAGGCTGATGGCCTTATTTAAGGCTTCAATTGCCGGATCCCATTTTTCCTGGGCATTATATGATTTGCCCAGTAAAAAATACCCCTTCGCATGCTGTCCCTCCAGTTCCACCAGCTTGGTCAGGTAATAAACGGCATCGTCATATCTCTGCTGGTCACAGGCAATGTATCCTAAACGGTAATAGGCCTGAACATATTTAGGGTTATATTTCAGCGCTTCTTTAAACGATTCATCTGCTTCCTTGATGCGTTTGTCTTTCAGGTATGAATAGCCCAGTCCGTAATGAGCAAGGTACATTGTAGGGTCCAGTTTGAGTGCTTTTTTGTAAGCATCAATTGCTTCTTTGTATTTTTCGGCCCTGGTATAAGTGTACCCCAAGCGAATGAGTGACCAAATGTCCTGAGGGTTATTTTTTACTGCTTTCAAATATGTTTCGATATGATCTCCGAGATTAACATGACCTGCACTTTTCAAAAAATCCCCTCCTGACCAAAACCCGTTCTATTTAAAAGATATATGTGCAAACACGCCGATTATGACTGGCAATACTAAAGGGGCTGTCCCATAAGGGGTTTGTTGACAAAACTACTTTGTCAACAAACCCATTTATGGGACAGCCCCGACCAAGTTAAGATAATCTAAAACCGGCCGTGCTTCCCTTCTCTGTGGAAACGACTTCAAGTCTGGCGTCAATTCGTTCTTTAAGTTCGGGTACGTGGGAAATGATACCCACCAGCCGCCCGCCCTGCTGTAAATCGAAAAGCGCCTGTATGGCAACATCCAGCGATTCAGGGTCAAGGGTACCGAAACCTTCATCCACAAAGATGGTATCGAGGTGGATACCCCCGGAATAGGCTTGTACAACATCGGCCAGGCCCAAAGCCAGTGACAGGGAAGCCAGGAAAGTCTCGCCTCCGGAAAGGGTTGACACACCGCGTGCCACACCTGTATAGGTATCAAACACTTCCAGTTCCAGCCCTCCTGCGGCGTTTTTCCTGGCCCGGTCCATGGTCCGCTGGAGGTGGTAGCGGCCGCGGCTCATGATTTTTAACCTCTGTGTTGCAGCAACGGTAACATCATCAAGCAAAGCCCCCAGTACGAAACGCTGCAATGTCAAACCATAGGCATTCTGTCCGTTGGCAATGCCGGCAAGACGGCCGACTATGGCGTACCTGCCTTCAAGTTCCTGCAGTTTGTTTTCAATTTCCTTTAGACTGGCAAGCCAGTCTTTTTCTCTCTTTATCTGTTCCGCCAGTCTTACTCCTTCTTCGGCAATTTGTTCCCGGTACAGTTCTGCTTGCCTGAACACTTCCTCAAGGGCTTCCAGGTCAGGTTCCTCAAGGCCTTCTGCCGCAGCAGAAGCTCTTGCCAGGCGGTCAGCTGCAGCATGAACATCTTTATCATACTGTTTAATTACGTTTTCAAGTTCCTGTATTTCGGTATCCGTCTTACGGGCCTGAATGTACCAGGCAACATCGTCAAAGCCGGCACTTTTTAAGCGTTCCTGAAACCTGCGCCATTCCGATTCAACTGTTTCTTTGGCAGCCTTTACGGTCTCTTCTGCGGTCTTAACCAGGGTGCCATATTCAACGGCATTTTTTTCTGCCGTTTCGTACCTCTTCTTTGCTTGATTCAGGGCATCCCTCAGCCGGGTTATCCGTTCCTGAACGGCTTTATATGCCTCTTTCAATGCTTCGGGAGTGCGCAGCTCTTCGGGGACCTGTTTTTCCCTGTCTTTTACCACAGCCTCAGCGCTCGACTGAGCCAGTTCAGCTTCTCTCAATAATTTTTCAGCCGATTCCAGCTCTTTTTGGGCGTTTTGCTCATCATCTACAAGTTTTTCAATCGCTTTTTTCAGTGTACCCAGATTTTCCTCAGCGTTTTTCGCTCTGTCATAGCGCTCCTGGATTTCCTTGACTTGGGCTGCCAAGACTTCAGGTTTCACATTAGATTTTTCACCGAGTTCCCGCAGCAACCCCCGCACTTTCTCATAAACCGCTGCTTTGTCGGCCTCAGCCCTTCCCAATTCTTCCCTGGTATGGTCCCACTTTTTCTGCAGGTTTTCCACGCGAACCTGCAGTTCCTTTATTTCTTTTTCCGTGGGAATATCAGTATGCAAAGCTGCCGGTGCCGGATGTTCAGTGGAACCGCATACCGGGCAGGGGACGCCTTTTTGCAGCCCTTTGGCGATAACGGCTGCCTGTCCGTTTACCCAGGCTTCCTGACGCTGTTGAAAAAGCTCCTTGTTTTTCCTGTAGTTTTCCTCATCTTTTTGAACCTGTTCGTTTGCTCTATTAACTTTGTCGATAATATTAGCCAGTTCTTGTTGCGCCTGGGCAAGTTCCTGGCGTTTAGTGCAAATCCTCCTGGTTTCGTCCAGGGCAGCTTTGTGTTTATGCACTTCGGCGGCCAACCGGGATTCCGTTTCGAGTTTTTCCGATTCCTGCCTGATCTGTTCCCGGAGAAAATTTAGTTTTTCCCGGGCTGTATCCCGTCGTTGTTTCGCGTCCTTAACCTGCTGGCCGGCTTTGTTTAACTGTTCCTTTGACTGGTGAAGCTCCGCCACACGCTCAGTCAGCTCTTCAAGTCTGGAGGCCTCTTTTTGGGCTTCCTCCCGCTCCTTTTCTCTTAATTCTTCCTGTTCCAGAACAGACCGGGCCAGTCTCTTTTCCTCCTCAGCATTTTTTAGCCCGATTCTTTTCTTTACCAGGTCATCTTCCGCCTGTTTAAGCTCCTGCTTCCTCTTTCTTATAATGTTTTCCAGTTCGACCAGTCCCGATGCTTTTCGGGCCTTGTCCAGCAGTTCCCTGTTCTGATTCATGACAGTGGACATTTCTTTTAACTTCCCCAGAGCAGCTTCAGCTTCTGCCTTTTCTGTAAGCTTTTTCCGGATATCACGCCCGGAATCCAAATTGTCCTGCGCTGACTTGACCCTCGCTTTGGCTTCCTCTATCATGGCCCTGTTTTGTTCGAGAGAAACAAGATTATTCTCATATCGCTGATTAAGGTCTTCCCCGTTATCGGCCTCTGCTTCCTTGAGGACCCATTGTTTCCGATCGCGATACTTCCCGATTTCCGAGTGCAAGTCCCTGGATTTTTGCTTGAGGGTCTCTTCTATGGTCCGGAAAAAACCGGTACGGAAAAGGGTCTCCATAATAGCCTGGCGTTCTCTTGAATCAGAGGTAAGGAGTTTTCTAAATTCACCTTGCGGCAGCATAACCACCTGCCTGAACTGGCTGCTTTTAAATCCAAGAATCTGTTCTACTTCTTCCGTTACCCTGCTCCATCCGTTGGCGATAAGTTCCCATTTTTCCTCGCTCCCTGCAAAGGTATGTTTATAAAGGGACGCATCGGCCTTCATAAGGGTAATTCCCTCGCCGCGCTTCTTTGGTCTTTCCTGCTCGGGGTTCCTTATAATCCGGTAAATACCCTCCCCAACTGAAAATTCATATACTACCTCAGTTGGCATAGAACCGTCAGCGTGGTCACTGCGCATCTGTTTACCGTCACGCTCTGCACCGCTGGTATCGCCGTAAAGCGCAAAACAAATGGCGTCAAGTATTGAAGTTTTGCCTGAGCCTGTCGGGCCGTGAATCAGAAAAAACTGGCGGCCTCCCAGTTCGTTGAAATCCAGCACCTGTTCCGCGGCATACGGCCCAAAGGCCCTCATGGTAAGTTTCAGCGGCTTCATACAGCCACCTCCCGTTCTCCGGCCCTTAACTGTTCAAGGATATCCGCCAGTACTGTTTTTTCTTCTTCCCCCAATTGCTCTCCGGTAACCTGTTCATAAAAGGAGGCAAAAAGTTCCAGCTCGCTTATCTGACGGTAATCCCCGGCAGGACGGCTTAACCGGCCGTCAACGGTTAAATAGGGACGTTCAATATGAAGGATGTTGGGATATACCTGCCGCAGTTGGCCGATTGCATCATAAATTGCCCCTGAATCTTTCAGGGTAACCATTATGTAATCGTCCCTGTTTTCCCCGTTTTGGGGCCCCTGAAGAATGTCTGAAAGATAACCTTCTATACACCTGAGGTCACGGCGTGGACTTAATCCTATTGAATCAACAGTCACCTTCCCATCTCCATCAAGGTCAACCAGATTTATGGACTTGTTGTGGGCAGCTTCCGAAAACGAGTATTTCATCAGTGACCCGGAATACCTGATGTGTTCCTGACCCGCTCTCTGGGGTTGATGAAGGTGGCCCAGCGCCACATAATTAAAACCGTCAAAACAAGCGGCATCAACGTTACCGGCGCCACCCACGGACAAGGGCCGTTCTGATTCGCTGGTCTGGCTCCCGGTAATAAAGGCATGGGCAACCGCAATTTTCCGGGCGTTGGACGGAATACTGCCGGCAATACGCTGTACCAGGGCCATCATGGCGGCATTATGGTCGGAAATGTCCGCCAGACCAAGCCTTTCTCTAACCAAAACCGGCTCGGCATAAGGAACAGGGCAAAAATAAACCGGTCCATATTGATCCTCAAAAACCAACGGACCAAGGTTGTTACCGATTTGGCTGATAATATGCAGTCCCTGCCTCCCCAGCAACCGGTTGCCAAAACTCAGCCTTTCCGGGCTGTCATGGTTCCCGGCCAATAAAACGATAGGTACACGGTAATCCAATAAAATTTTTGACAACGTTTCATCCAGTAATTTTACTGCCTCAACGGGCGGGACCGACCGGTCGTATATATCTCCAGCAATCACTATGACGTCAGGTTTTGTTTGGGGAATTAAGTTGACAAACTGCTCCAGCAGATAAGCCTGGTCGTCTGTAAGGTAGACACTGTGAAATATCCGCCCCAGGTGCCAATCGGAAGTATGCAGGATTCTCACGAATATGGAACCTCCTTGATGTTCTATTTCTCATCTAACCGCACTTTACTGCACACCCTGCTGCAAAGAGATACAGGTATCTTTCTTTAACGGGCCTGTGAAAAATTCTTTCCACTGCCATAGAATAAAGGTTTAACTGCTCCCGGTACCGGTTCACAATTTCTTCTATCCTGTCCGGCTCTGCCGCATCATTTTTAAAGTCCAATATTACAAACCCGTCTTCTTCATTTATGAGACAGTCAATAACCCCCTGGACCAGTACCTTCTCGTCACAGTTACCGGCAAGGTCGGCAAAAACATCTCCCGCGGGAAGAGCCAGGGTAAACGGCACTTCGCGTTTTACCTGTTCCGCCTTGAGAACCCTCCGGCCCAGCGGTGATGTGAAAAAGGCTGCAATTGCCTTAACGTCTATTGCTTCTCTCTGTTCTCCGGTCAGAAGCTCACAGGCTACCATGTCATCCAGTTGGGCAGAGATTCCCTGGGCGGTCAGGTCGCCTTCAAGCCTGATATTCTGCATGACCAGGTGCATGACCGTGCCTTTTTCTATAGCTGATAAGCCTGTTGACGGCTGTAAAAAGCGCGGCCTTTGGGGCACAAATATATAGTATGGAAGAAAGGCTTCTGCATCTTCCGTTTCTTCATTAAATCGCCTTTTTAATTCCGTTACGCTTACTTTGGCAGGTTTCCCCACGACCTCTTTAAAAGGATACTGCCAGCTCAGGCACTGGGCAATTAATCCTGAATAATTGCCTGCGGCTTCAACTTTCCGGAACTGCCTGACGCCTTCCAGCAAAGCTGTATTGATATCAGACGGTTTAAAAACGCTAAATAAAGAACTGCCGGTTTGGGGAATAACCACCTGCCAGACTGACGGGTCATCAATGGTCAAGCCGGACAGGTTCTTACACCCGGCCAGCGTTCTCAGCGGTTCCCCGTGCAGGTGCCGGGCTACAGCGGGACAAATCCAGTCAAGGTAGGTTTTGGCGGAAGCAAGAGCGGCATCAGGTAAGGGCCATTCATTCCGATCGATGTTTTGACACCACCTGACTGCCGATTTGGCCAAATCGTTTACCGAACCCACCAGGATAAGCTTTTCCCGGGCCCTGGTCAACGCCACATAGAGTACCCGCAGCTCTTCGGCCAGTAAATCCAAATGCAGCCGTTTTTTAATGGCGCTCTGCGCGATTGAGGGGTAAGTCAGGCGCAAGTCAAGGTCTACCACCGGAAGTCCAAGGCCCAGCTCTTTGTGAAAAACGGCTTTCTGCCTCAGGTCACTGAGATTAAACTGTTTGCCCAAACCGGCCACGATGACTACCGGAAACTCCAGGCCCTTACTTTTATGCACGCTGATAATCCTGACCACGTCTTCGTTTTCTCCCACGGCCCTGGCAGTACCCAGGTCAGTGCCGCTGTCCTTGAACCGTTCGATAAATCTCAGGAACCGGAACAATCCTTTAAAGGCTGTCTTTTCGTATTGACGGGCCCGGTCGTACAAGGCCCTGAGATTGGCCTGCCTCTGGGCTCCCCCGGGCATCCCCCCGGCATAGGCATAGAAACCTGTCTCGTTATAAATGCGCCAGATCAGGTCAGATAACGGCTCCTGGCGGGCCTGGGTACGCCATTTCTCAACCTTATGCAAAAATTCCCGGAGCTTTATGCCAAGGTCATTTTCCGGCAGTTCTGCGGATTTCTTGACGGCATCGTAAAAACTGCCGTCTCTGTCTCTGAGCCTCACAACCGCCAGTTCTTCGGCGTTTAGCCCTACAATGGGCGACCTCAGCACTGCGGCCAGGGGAATATCCTGCCGGGGGTTATCCAGGACCTGCAATAATGACAGGATGGTCTCCACTTCCGTGGCTTCGAAATATCCCGTGTTCAGGTCTGCGTAGGCCGGTATCCCTGACTGGCGGAATTCCTCCAGGAATATATGGGCCGTGTTTCGCGCAGTCCTGAGGAGTACTACAATGTCCTTATACTGTACGGGCCTGTAATGGCCCGATATGTTGTCAAGTATGTAAAACTCCGGTCCCTTGTTGTCCTCCCTGCCGTGAACCATTTCTTTTATTCTCTGGGCCACCAGGCGTGCTTCCCGCTGGACGGCATCCAGGTCGGCAATGTCCTCTTCATCCTGTTCGGCGTCCGGCCTGTTTTCGTCATCTTCCGAATCAGCCGGCTCATGCCCCGGCTTTTTCTCCAACAGATATAACTCCACCGGCCCGGGTGAATTCAAAAAACCGTCACCATCGACGGAGTAATCAGCTCCGCAAACAAGTTCAGCCCTGCTGTCATACACAATTTCCCCTGTCCGGCCGGTCATTAACTGCCGGAAGAGGAAATTAACCGCATCGATAATTTCCCGCCGGCTGCGGAAGTTTTTGGTCAAATCGATACCTCTCTCCGGCTTTCCTTCCTCCCGTGGGTAATTAAAATATTTTTCCATGAACAACGTTGGTTCCGCCAGGCGGAAGCGGTAGATGCTCTGTTTCACGTCTCCCACCATAAACCGGTTGGGACTGCCGGAATCCTGCCGTGAAACCAGCTGCAGGATGGTTTCCTGTACCCCGTTTATATCCTGATACTCATCCACGAGAACCTCCGTAAAATATTCCCTCAATTCACAGGCAACCACTGACGGGATTAACTTTTCGGGGGAGGATTCCGGGTCCATCAGGATCTGTAGGCAGTAATGCTCCAGGTCTGAAAAATCCGCCAGGGATTTTGCGGCCTTGGCCTTTCTGTATCTATGGCCGAATTCAATGACCAGCTGAGACAGGGTCTGCACCATCGGGGCTATTTTGTTGAGGTCGGCCAGCAGTTCGGCGGGCGGGCGGGAAAAAAACTCTCTCCTGATCTCGTTAACACAGCCTTTGACGTCTTCCCTCAGTTTCTGCACCTCTTTTTTTATGGCTTCGTCTACTTCTTTGATCCGGCATGAATTAAGCTTGGGGAAACCAGCAGTGCTCATTTTCCCCGATAGTTTCAGCCAGGAACCGCTGCAGGCGTTGATTAAATCATCAACCATACTCAGGTCATCCGCCAGATTTTCGCTGTAAACCCAAGGACCTCCCGGGCTGGCCGCCAGTTTAACGGCTCTTTCCAGTTTGCTGCGGCACCCCTGAAACTGAAGTTCCGTCCAGCGCATAATTGTTTGACCCCAGGCCAGCTGTTCAAGGGGTATCCCCTCAGGGCACCTGTAATTTTCGGCCAGTTTGTTCAGCCATCTCTCCGGCCACGGAGTACTGCCGGCAAAGGCAAAGAGTTTTAATACCATCTCCTGTAAATAAACATCATCTTTGTCCCCGCCGTAGGCATCCACCAGGGCCAGAAAATCAGGGTTCCCCGCAGCATAGCAGTCTTCAAAGAGTTCCTCCAGGACTTCGATGGAGAGGAGAACCGCTTCCGGATCATCGGCTACCCGGAAACCGGGGTCCAGATCAATCCTGTAAAAGTACTGGCGTACTATCTCAAGGCAGAAAGAATGCAGAGTCGTAATGGAAGCCCTGTTCAACAGGGTCAATTGACGGTTTAAGTGGCGGGAGTCCGGGTTTTTGTTTAATTCACGGACAATGGCGGCCCCGATTCGTTCCCGCATTTCGGCTGCCGCGGATTTCGTAAAGGTAACTACCAGGAGCTTATCTATGTCAACAGGGTTATTTTCGTCTGTGATCCTTCTGATAATTCTCTCCACCAGGACAGCCGTTTTCCCGGCCCCGGCCGCCGCAGACACCAGCAGGTCGCAGTCCCTGGCAGTAATGGCCTGCAACTGTTCTGTGGTCCACCTGCGCTTACTCATGATTACCCTCCTTTCCGGCCATCATATTCCAGATATTATCTTTATTAACCGGCTGCAAGGCCCGGAACATGTTTCCTTCCAGCAGGAGGTCAAACTGGCAGACAGGCTTGAAAGAGCAGTACCTGCACGCGTGTTTGCGACCACTACGGTAAGGCGCAATACTCACATTACCGGTGATGATCTGTTCCCCGGCATAAGCGAACTGTTTCTCCAAATATGAACGCAGATACTTGAACTGGTCCATATCCAGGACAGGTGCATTGCTGTAAAAAGTGCCGTCGTTTTTTAAGGCCACCTGAATAAGTTCCGAATGGCCTCTGTCCAGCATGTTGTCCATCATTCTGACCACATCCCTGTCCGCCAGGAGGAAGCCTCTCATTTTCAGGCTGGCCAGAACGGCCTTTTCCACATCATCCCCGGACATAGGACCGTTTGCTTGAATTAAAGGTTCCCTGACCGTAAAATACAGGATTCCCGCCGGTTTCACTTCCTGGCCGAGAAGAGAAGAATAATGGGCCAGCGCTACGTGGAGGTATGTTAACAACTGAAGTCTCAGACCGTAATAAATCTCTTCAAGATTAATTCTGTTGTCACTGGATTTATAATCAATCACCCGCAGATAGGTCTCTTTTTCAGCCCGGGCCACGTCCAGGCGGTCGATACGTCCGGTTAATTCCAGGGAGCTGCCGTCCGGCAGATTTATAGTTACCGGCTGAAGTTGGCCTCCCTGTCCAAAAGAAATCTCCAGCCCGACAGGCCGGAAAGCGCTGCGGCGGCTGTGTTCAGCCAGGACTACGGCTGCCCTGTTCACAGCCTTTTTCAGTTTTCCTGTTAAATACCTGTACCGGGCCGTGCTCAACAAAATTTCGCTTTGCAGTTGGGGAGCAAGCCGGTCGACAATTTTATTGTTTAATTGCCTGCATTCATCCGGGCTTAAATCTCCCCACTCCGTAGACGTTCTCTGCAGTTCTTCGGCAAAACACTTTAAGGCGGCATGAAAAAACTCTCCCAGGTCAGGGGCTTCCAGGCGGAAGACATCCCTTTCTTTTAGCCTCAGCCCGTACAAAGAAAAATGGGCGAACGGACAGGTGTTAAACTTCTCAATCCTGGAGACACTGGCTTTGAGCCGCCTGCCGTATAATAAATGACTTGTTCCGGGGGAAATATTTTTCTCGCGGTTAGTATGGAAAACAGACCGGAGCACAGAGATTGCGGAATCCTTCCATTTTTCATCCATAAACCAGTTGTACAGGTCCCACCAAACCGGAGCAATATTTGTGCCTGTTTTAAATTCCCTGATTACACCGGCCAGGTAAGTCAAGGCCATTCCCTGATGAACAAGAAATTCAAGGCTTTCCCCGGCGTCTCCGGCGGCAGGTTCTGTTCTGATTATATTTTCGGCGAGTCCGGGAATCAGTTCTTTTATCCTGGCAATCACCTGTGACGGCATCATGGCCCGTCCTTCATCATCAGCCATAGGGTAACTCATCCAGAGCCTTTCACTGGCCCTGGTCAGGGCAGTATATACCAGGAACTGTTCTTCAAAAACCCTTTTTTTGCTGCTGGGAGCCATGTTAATTCCTATGGCTTCCAATTTGTCCCGTTCACTCAGATTAAAAACGCCGTCATCCGAAAGACCTGCAGGTAAGACTCCGTCACTGACTCCCAGGAGAAATGCCGCTTTTATATCAGGGTTTCTGGAACGGTCCAGGGAACCTGCCATTACCTGGTCCAGACCCGGCGGGATGAGGCCTATGGTCATGCTCTCAAAACCGGTGTCCAGAATACTTGCATAAGTCTCAATTGGCATCACCTCGTGCCCGAGGGCTTCCACCACTTCATCAAAAAGACCGGCCACACTGCTCCAGATTTGTCCGTGCTCACGGGCTTTTTCCAGGTGCCCGGCCTTTTCGGCATCTATTCTCCATCTTTCAATTGTTTCGGCGGCTCTCAGTTCTTCCAGCAGTTTATACAGGGCTGTAGTTATTTCCCTAACAGTATTTGCTTCGGAAACATCGCGACAGAATTTGCTCAAAGCCGCGGTTGATTCTCTCCTGTATTTATTTATCTCAGCCAATTCCGAAAAATCTTGGTCACCGGCTTCGGCATCTTCGCCCAGTGTATAACGGCGAAGATATGTCCATTCTTCCTCGGCGGTCCATTTAGACCCCCTGATTCCGTGGGCCAGCACATAATTTTCCAGTTTAAAAACATTCTCCCTGTCCACGGGGACAAGGTCGGTCTTAAGATACCGGAATACAGGCTCGTAAGCCCAATTTTTAATGACAACCTCCAGGGCGGAACGGATAAGTTCAATCAACGGGTGATGCATTACATATCGCTTGCGGTCAATAAAGAGCGGAATGTCATAATCCCGGAAAATGTTGCTGATTAATTCATGATACGGCTCCAGGTCTCTCAGCAGTACGGCGATATCACGCCAGCGGTACCCGTTGTCTCTTACCAGCCGTATAATTTCGCGGGCGCATGCTTCGACTTCCGCGCGTCTGTTGGCCGCCGCCACAATTTTGATACTCCCGCTGGCGCCGTTAAACTTGGGGGCCGGATACGAGAACATGTGCCGTTCCAGAAAAGCCAGGTCCGGGCTTTTATTGAATCTTAAGGGGGGCTCATGCTCCAGAATTACCGGGTCATGAATCTGAGTACATGTTTTTTCAGCCGCCCGGGTCAATTTAACGAAAGTCTCCCAGGTAGGGAAAAATAGGGTGTCTGCGGACGGTGGTACAGTCAGGCAAGCCTTATCCATTGTAAGCGCTATGTTCACTTCCCCGGCCACCTGAAGTATTTTTTCCAAAACGGCGATTTCCTGGGGGGTGAATCCCTTAAACCCGTCAATCCAAAATTCGGCATCCTTGAAGAAGTTTGCATGAACAATTTTTTCCGCCAGAAGACTTAACAAGTCGTCGGGGTCGGTATAACGGGGTTCCAGGTAATGCTGCAGTTCCTTATACAGTAAAGCCAAGTCAAAAAGTTTATCCTTCAGCAAAACAGCCGTCTGATCCAGGAAACCACAGGCATTTTCCAGGTTGCCGGGATTGATCAGGTATGTCTTCATCTCTCCGATGGTCCTGGCCAAACAGTCTGCAAAACCGGGACGGTTGGCGCTCTTACCGAAAACCCGCAGGCTTGTTTTGTGGCGTTCCAGCAATTCCCGCAGGACCATGCGTTTTCCCAGTTCGCCGATAGGGATCCTGGCTGCTCCTCCGGTCTCCGTGAGTACTCTGTAAGCCAGCCGCCGGAAACTCAAAACCTGGGCCCGCATCAAGCCGCGTCCGCTGGCGGTTGTCAGGGCGTATTCCATCTGGAACGTAGCCTGTTCCGGGACCAGAAGGACTATCGGTGCACCGTCCGGCTCCCGGTCCAGCGCTTGTCTTATGTTGTCTAAAATCAATTGTGTTTTACCCTCTCCGGCACGGCCCAAGATAAAACGGAGGCCCAAAACCGACACCCCTCTTTCCGGATTGCTCACAGATTCCAAATTTGCATATTTAATTCTCTGCGACCCGGCCTTATTCCTTGATTTAATTTCGACATTTTCACACGAAAAAATCACAAAACAAAGGGGCTGTCCCATAAATAGGCGATCTTGCTTAAAGACTCGTCAAAAAATACCGAAGGACGGGCAGGTGTGTTCCGGAATATACCTG
>DYZU01000072.1 GCA_022735835.1 Thermincola sp.
ATGTACAGAATTTATTTAGGATTGTTGGGGTGCGAAAAATTTTGTCTAACATATAGCCGTGTTTCTGCGGCTGAGCAGGCAAAAACACCGGCGAAGCGCCGGCACTGGCGGTATTCAGCCATTACTCAATATGTGCTCAACCGCTGCAGCATAGTTTGGACGAAGCTGCGTCCGCGAAGCATACTGCGGCCCAGCGCCCAACCTGCCAGTGCCCGGCCGTTCGCCCAACTGCAGCAGCACAGTTTGGACGAAGCCGCAGCCACGAAGCATACTGCGGCACAGCGCCACCCTTGCCGGTGCCCGGCCGTTCGCCCACTGCAGCAGCACAGGTTGGACGAAGCCGCAGCCACGAAGCATACGGCGGCGCGCGTTTCGGTGGATAGACGAAATCCGATATGATAAAGTGAAAGGATGATGTAAAAAGTTATGGCAGTAACCGGCGTTTTGCTCAGTGTGTTTTTTGCGGCATTAGCTTTAGCATCCTTGTCAATATTGGTCTCTGAGGCTTTATTTAACAGCAAGGTAGCTTCCGAGGTCAAGGAAATCCTTAAAAACAGTAAACCAGTGGGTGCAGTCGTGCAGGAATCTGAAATAGAAGCACTGCCAGGTCCATTAAGACGGTATTTCGAAGGGATTAATATTATCGGAAAAAAGAAAATAAAGGCAGCCAGAATAACCCAGAAAGGGCTAATGAGAACTAAACCGGATCAGAAGTGGATGCCGTTTACTGCTGAACAGTATTTTACGGTAAATCCGCCGTCATTTGTCTGGAATGTTACCGTAAAACCTTTATTCTTTGTGAGGCTTAAAGGAAGGGACAGGTATTTTAACGGCAAAGGTAATATGCTTATAAAGATCCTGCCATTCTTTAAAGTTGTTGATGAAAGCGGATGTGAAATTGACCAGGGTACCCTTGTAAGGTATTTCAGCGAAATGATATGGTTCCCAACGGCATTTCTTAGTGAATATATAAAATGGGAGCCAATAGATAATTCTTCAGTATTAGGAACCATAAGTTACGATGGAATAACAGCTTCAGCGATACTTAGTTTCAATGAAAAAGGGGACTTTATAAGCTTTAGCGCTGAAAGGTATATGAATGAAAGCGGTAAGTCGAGGAAGGAAAAATGGTCAACATTTGCCGGTACATACAAGGAATTTGAAGGTATAAAAGTTCCGGTAAAAGGCGGAGCCCAATGGAATTTAAGCAGTGGTGACTTTACCTGGATAAAACTGGAGATAACCGGGATTGAATATATGTATTGACCGCGGACTTTGCCTAACATCAAGCTGTGTTTCCGCACTTGACCATGCAAACCACCGGCACAGCGCCACCCTGCCGGTGTTCCGCCATTCGCCCAACTGCTGCAGCACAGCTTGAATGAAGCTGCATACGTGAAGCATACGCCGGCCCAGCACCGGCCATGCCGTTGTCTGGCCGTTCGCCCAACTGCGGCGGTACAACTTGGGCAAAGCTGCGTTCGCCAAGGTTGCGGCGACGCGGCGTTTCGGTGGGTAAGCGGAATTGGTCGCTTCGGTTCTTTCTTTTTTCTAAAAGGTTCAAAAAACTTGTGAGGAGTTGTTTCTGTGGTAATGCCTAAACAGTCAGAAATCGAATTGCCTTTACTTGAAGTTATCAACAGTCTTGGCGGACAAGCCAAACCTCAGCAGATTTACCCATTAATTACGCAGAAGTTCCCTCAGCTTACGCAAGCAGACCTAGACGAACAATTGGTCAGTGGCGGCAACAAGTGGACAAATCGTATTCAATGGGTAAGACAGAAATTGCTTGATCAGGGTGATTTATTCAGCCCAGAGCGTGGCGTTTGGGCTATCACTGAAAAAGGAAAAGAGAGAATTTCGGGAGTGAATATAGGGCCAGCCACCCCTCAGATAACTAATCTTGTTGAGATTTATGAGAACTATGAAGACGATTTCCGGTCACAGTTATTAGATAGACTGCACGACTTAACTCCTACACAGTTTGAATTATTTGCTAAAAAATTGTTACAGGTTTATGGTTTTGTTGAGACAGAAGTAACTAAAATAGGGCCCGATGGTGGGATTGATGGTTATGGACGGCTAAAATTAGGCTTGGCTACAATGAATGTTGCATTTCAATGCAAGAGATGGCAAGGAAATGTGGGTAGAAAAGAAGTTCAACAGTTTAGGGGCGATATTCAAGGCCAATATGAACAAGGAATATTCTTTACGACTTCTGACTTTACACCGCAAGCAAAACAGATATCTATACAACGTGGAGCTGTTCCGATTATTTTGTTAAATGGGGAAAGCATTGTTCAAATCATGGTAGAAAAAGGATTGGGTGTAGAAAGAAGACCGCTATATTTGTATTACGAAAAAGTGCAAGACTTTTTGAATGAATAATGCGACCAACTTCACCCAACATAAACTCGTGTTTCCGCACTTGACCATGCAAACCACCGGCACAGCGCCACCCTGCCGGTGTTCCGCCATTCGCCCAACTGCTGCAGCACAGCTTGAATGAAGCTGCATACGCGAAGCATACTGCGGCACAGCGCCGACCCCGCCAGTGTTCGGCCATTCGCCCAACTGCAGCAGCATAGTTTGGGTGAAGCTGCATACGTGAAGCGTACGACGGCATACGCCAGTCCTGCCGGTGTTTGGCCGCTCGCCCAACTGTGGCGCCACGTGTTGTGGCAAGCTGCAACCGCGAAGCATACGCTGGCACAGTGCCGGCCCTGCCGGTGCTCGGCCGTCCGCCCAACTGTGGCGGCAGCGCTGTAGCAGCACTGCCTGAACAAAGCCGTACCCTCTGCGTCTTTGCGTCCTCCGCGGTTGATTTTTAGGGCCGCAGCTTGTTTTGCGTAAACTGACAAACCCCTGTCACTTTACTGCGGGATATAGTCCCAGAAAACTAATTCAACGAACGTGAAAGGAGTAGTTACAGTGCTGCGACATTCCGATTCCCTGCGGGGATATGGTCATGCCACCCATGTCCAGTATAACTTCACCTGTCAGTATTGCGGTTATGATGGCCGCGATTTTCCCAACTGGCTGCAACTGACCATTGATCATATCATCCCCCGTAGC
>DYZU01000009.1 GCA_022735835.1 Thermincola sp.
GAGCGAACAGGCGAAGGAGTCATGACGGCCGGCATCAATAAATGCACCTATGATTTTCCCATCATACTTCAACACTACCCCTCTTGAGTTGCGCCTGGGTTTCATGAATTCCGGCAGCGGTTCCCTGAGCCTGTAAATTTCAACTTTTACCTTTTTGCCCAGGTAACCGGTGAAATCCAGCCCTACTTCCCTGGACAGTTCGTTGTTATAAGCCCAGTATAACTTGACAGGGAATTCTCCTCCCGCGTGTTGAAGGTTTGAGGGCAATCTTTCACTAAAAGCGTTTATTTTATAATCTACCGTCCAATTATACTTCTTAAATAATTTGATCACGTCAGTTTCAACACTTGTACTGAAGTTCCGGTATTCCTTAAAGTCCCGAAGGTACCTGAAAAAATCATACTTGGGAACGATTTTTTTATTACCAACTTCTATGTAACCAAACTCGTGAAGGTTGTCGAACCTGAATGACATTTCCTTTTCATTACCGTTCTTAAGGGTAAAAATCAGTATGTTGTTCTTTGTCAATGCGCCACTCATTTTGTTTATTACTGATTCGTCCACTAATGGAGTGCTGTCTTTTATCATAGAGACAATATCCCTGATTATTTTTTTGTCTCTAATTGTAACCGAGAAGTCCTTTTGCCTGATGACGATATCTTTGTTCAGAACAACTTTAAGTCTAACGGCACCGTCAAGAATGTCATCAATCTCCGATTGCTCTTTAACTGCTTTTTCCGGCTGTCGTTCCCCTGACCCCTTTGGACCAGTTAATATCCCACAACCCATTATAAAGGACACATCGTTAGTTCGGTTTCTTTTTTCCGTTATTTGACCGTTTTTGTTCTCAAATCCAATGGTTTGAAGTTTCGTACACCCGTTTAAAATAAACAAAAGGGATAAAACACAACATATGTTTATAAACAATCTACCATTCATGGTATCACATCCTGCATGCATACTTATGCTTGGTTACAAATCATCCTCAGAAATTTCTTGAGGAAAAATTAGAGCAAAATTTTTTCTTGGATGAGTTTGTGCCCAGGGGCTTCCGAGACGATTGTCATCTCAAAGGCCCGGCCGTTTTCCAGTATAGAATTTCATTATGACCGGGCACAACAAGTCCCTCTAAAACACCCACTTTCTTAAACCCTTCCCGTTCATAAAACTTCTGTGCTCTTACGTTGTCTGTGGAACAAACTAAAAATATGTTTGGTATATGTTCTATTGTTATTTTCCAAACATTATCCAACAGTCTTTTCCCTACCCCCTGCCCCCTAAAAGGTTCTGCAACAACTATCATCCTTATGTAAGCCCCGATATTACCGACACCGTTCAAACGCAAAGCACAGAAACCAATAATGTCCTGTTCGTTCTCGGCAACATAAAACTTATCCTCAGCC
>DYZU01000073.1 GCA_022735835.1 Thermincola sp.
AAGCGCCTGCTGGGCGGCACCGAAGGGTGGTGGAAATGCAAAGCCAAATTGATTCTTCTTAAGCATGTAGTGGCTTCGGAATTGGAAAAAACTCTGGAAAATTGTTGGCCGAAATTTCTCCAAAACACTTGACCGCGCACAAATGCGTGAAACCCGGTGCACAACGAGCGATGGCAGGGGGGTATGATACCCCCCTGCCAGTTTTTGGCTTAGGGTGTGCTGTCTCGGCAGTAGGATTGTATCCTTTGCGCAACGTAATACTAATGGGAGGAGGTTGTTGGGTATGGAAGCTGTAGCCATTATATGGTATTTATTAAGAGTTGTTTTGATTTGGCCTGCCACCGTTATCTCAATCGCACTGTCGGTCTTCGGAATTGTTTATCGTGTTCCCCAGCGTTTGATTCTCGCTACGGTGTTCATTTTGCCAAATACCTATTTCCTTTGGGACAGCGGACATTTTTCAGCTGCTGTGTCTTTACCGTTTTTCCCATTAGGAGCGGCAGTTGCTGTCCATCGGCAGAAAATGTTGATAGCCTGGTTGCTGTTTTTGTCCTATGCAGCTTTTTTTGGATGGCTCCTGCTTGAAACAATTAGGTGATAGTTCCCGTGCTGGCAGCGTTACTCCTCTTATACCCACCCATATATCTGGGCGTGTTTTGCTCACTGGTGGCTTTCTACCTGTATGCCTACGGCCTCAGATGCGTATTTCGGAGTAATCCGGACACCCATTTCGGTTGAAAGCGGACACTTTTGGGTCTTGACCGAAATCGGTGTCCGGAAGCAACCGAAACAAAACACCGGAAAGGGATGGCGAGCAAGGCGGCGCTGGATAAACCTGGGCAGGTGTTCTACCATCGAGTCAAAACGACAAGGGTGGATGGTAGGGATGTCGCGGAAGGGGTTATCCACAACACCCGTTGTGGACTCCTCCCTGAAGATCAGCCGGTAGGGGTTCACAGTAACTTCGGACTCTCCCGCCGCCTCAGGGTCGGCGTTCAGTAGGATGCGCGCGATCCCGAGGACCCTATCGGACGGGACGACCAGTGACTGGTCCATTACACCTCCTCTCACCTCAAGGTGCTCCGCCGCGAGGAGTTGTCCGAGCGGATGGGCCCACGCCGCATCCTTGAGGCCGAGGGGTCGCAGCTTCGCCATTTCATGCCAAAGCTGCTCACTGGACTGGGCGAAGAAGGCCTGCATGTATCCGCCCGCCGTCCACGTGACCCAGACTTCGCAGGACCGCTTCGGGAAAGGACACCATTGCTAAGGAAATAAAGGTCATCCGGTCCAAGAAACATCATCCTTTACAAGCGGCCTGCCAGTCTATTCAATTTTTCAACAGCATCCCTGCTAATCATCTAGCACTACATGTCTAATTTTGGATATATTTGTCGAAAACGGCGTGCCTTGATGGTTCCCCGTTCGGGGAAAATGGGCTGCGGAAATAGGAGCGTCTTGGTGCACAACCGGAGTAGATTCGGACCGGAGAGGTTACGGTTCATTTGAGAATATCCAGATCCGGGGCACGGTCAAATCCCAGTTGAAGAACATGCACGGCATCATGACCCTGCTCGGCAAGCCAGAGGGCCAACTTGGGTGAAAGCGGCATGTCAATTAGAAATCTCATCGTGAGAGTTCCACCGTTTCCTCTTCGGCGAGATAAGCAGCGTATAACAAAGCCTCGTTAATGTCCGCGGCTTCCAGGTAGGGATAGGCTCTAAGAATGCTTTCGGGAGTTTCCCCGGAAGCAAGGAGTCCGAGCAAACGTGAGACTGGAAAACGCAAACCTCGGATGCACGGCTTACCGGTGCAAACGTGGGGATCAACCGTAATGCGTTCAAATTTCATGCTTCACCACCTCCAAGCAAGAATTATTACTACTCTTTATTTTACCCCGTTTCCCAATCAATGTCACTGAAAGATTTCCACCGCCGGCCTCTTCAAGTTCAACCAAGCCGTGGCCCGCGCACTGTTCAACGAACGGGAAGCAGAAAAAAGAAACGAATTCAAACTGCTCGAAGATCTGAAAGACCTCACCGGCCTGCCGATTCCCCCGGCGCTGCGCGATCTGGAACAGCAGACCGTCCGCCACCGCACTGTGGTAGACCGGGAGGACATGGCCGCCGCCGTCCTCGACCTCTTGTGGTAACGGCACCTTGTCTAAAAACAGCCCTCGGAATCATGCTGATTTGCCCGATATCTCATGCCTCAGCTCAGATGGCTCCCCTATTTGCTTCAGTTACAAATCTTCGCCAGGACGGCTTAATTAGGATGTCATAAAGCAACAAGCCGAAAATTAGATAAAATCCCGCTGTAACCGTCAAACAAGGGTACCCGAGTTCGACAGTTCCGGGCCATTTTCTAGGCATTCGGAAAACTAAAACCCAGTAATATCAATACTTTGCGGGCTCAGGCATTGCGTAAATCCAAAAAAGGCATAGATATACGTTTTGATAAGTTGGGTATTGTCGAAT
>DYZU01000074.1 GCA_022735835.1 Thermincola sp.
GCCCGTCCTTCAGTATATTTTGACGAGTTTTTAAGCCAAGGTCACCTATTTATGGGACAGCCCCTTTTGTTGGACGGGGGCTTTCGCTTTCGGGGCTTGTTCTAATTTTCAATGAGAGTCCATATTATTGTTTTAAAGCAGGTTTTGGAGGTGGACTGGATGCGCAGGAAAATCAGGCCGCGACTCAGGGTCCTGTTATGTGCTGTGCTGGTATCCGGTTTGGCTGTGGGGATATCCTTTTGCCTGGGTAAATTATATTTAGGCATAATCAGGGAGGGAACTGTTCCCAGAAGTACAAAGGTAAATACCGAGAATTCCAAATCAGTTGTGGCCGGGGATACCCGCCAGGCGCTTTTGTTGGACCCCATACCCGTATACTACTTACAGGCGGGGGTTTATTCTGATTTAAAGGGCGCGCAGCAAGCAGCAAAACCGCTTGAGGAACTGGGGTACCGACCTTATATAACCCAATCCGCCCCGCACAAAATATGGATAGGGGTATATCAAAACCGCGACGATGCCGGTATGATCAAACAGCAGTTAAAGGACAAAGGATTTGGCAGTTTTACGGGGGCAGCTGTCATCAATGGGTCAAACCTGCGGTACGGCAAGGGAAGCGAGGCATTTATAAACGAAATTGCTCCGGTGTTGAAAACGTATACCTGCTGGCTGAAAGAAAATTTGAAAATATTTCATGCCGATAACGCCGGGCGACTGGATTGGTCCGTCATGGAAAGCCAATTATCCGTAATTGAGAAGGTTTATAATGACATCCAGGATTTTGACAGTGAAATCAGGTCCAACAGCGAGGCAATAAATGAACGCTTTAAATGCCTCAGGGATACGGTGGGGTGGTATGTAACCCAGCTGGACAGTTTTCAACGGGACAGGAACGAGGAGAACTTCGCGCTGTTGCAGTACCGGCTGCTAAGTTTTATAGATAATTACCTTCTTTTATGGCAGGAAATTGATAATATCGATAAAACTTAACATTGTCCAAGTTTATTCCCCATGATATAATTAAATTCTAAGAAGGGCAAGAAGGAGGGAATAACTTGAAGGCGTTGAAAATCCCTGAGGCTACAATAGTCAGATTGTCAGTTTATTCGCGATTTCTCGAACAAGTTGACAAAAAAGGCATTGTCACTATATCCTCCGGAGAGATAGCTGAAGGTGTAGGTGTAAGCCCGGCTCAGGTCAGGAAAGACCTTGCTTATTTTGGAGAATTCGGAACCAGGGGTGTGGGTTATAACGTCAAGGACCTGCTGAAGCACACGTTGAAAATTCTGGGCCTGAGCGGCAAGTGGACAGTGGTTGTGGTCGGAGTAGGTAATCTGGGATCCGCCCTGATATCATACCGCGGTTTTCGTGAGCGGGGTTTTGATATAGTTGGTGTGTTTGACAATGATGTGACCAAAATCGGTAAAAAAATAATGGACCTTGAGGTAATGGGCACCGAGAAAATGGAAGAGGTCATCAAGGAACACAACGTTAAAATAGGAATCCTTACAGTTCCGGCTTCTGCGGCCCAGGACGCGGCCAACCAGTTAATCAGGGCCGGAGTCAAGGCCATTCTTAACTTTGCTCCGACGGTACTTTCTGTTCCTGAAGATGTTCAGGTAAGAGACATCGACCTGTCAACCCGTCTGGAAATCCTGACTTTCCACTTGTGCATGAGAAACTCATAGTTTAACAAGTGAATGTGATTATATAAACAAAAAGAGGCTGTCCCAAAAGTCAATTCTACGCTTTTGATAAACAGCGGGGAAGGGCCAGGTATATTCCTTCAGGCCGGCAACAACTAAGCCAGCAAACCACTCACGCTTCCGCGTTCGTGGTCTGGCTGACGTCAGACTCGCCCTTGCGGAACATA
>DYZU01000075.1 GCA_022735835.1 Thermincola sp.
TAACCGGTAATATCAATGTGGGTACGGTTACAGTGACGAGCACCGGCCTGGCGGTAACCGGTAATATCAATGTGGGTACGGTTACAGTGACGAGCACCGGCCTGGCGGTAACCGGTAATATCAATGTGGGTACGGTTACAGTGACGAGCACCGGCCTGGCGGTAACCGGTAATATCGATGTGGGTACGGTTACGGTGACGAGCACCGGCCTGGCGGTAACCGGTAATATCAATGTGGGTACGGTTACGGTGACGAGCACCGGCCTGGCGGTAACCGGTAATATCAATGTGGGTACGGTTACAGTGACGAGCACCGGCCTGGCGGTAACCGGTAATATCAATGTGGGTACGGTTACAGTTACTACCGGTTCAGGGGAACTGGATGTATGTCTCGGTACCGCTGATAACATTGTCAAGCTTAACAGCCGTACCACTACGGACGTAACCGAAACCATTGCCAACAATACTTCAACAACGTACAGCGGGGCTACGGCGCGTACTGTCCTGGGGGAAGATGCCTGGACTTTTGCGGTCAAAAATACCTCGTTGGCCAGCAATGCTCAGGCTGTGGTGCAAATCCAGATGAGCGCTACGGCACAAGATGAATCTGACTGGTTGCAGGAAGTGGCGCCGGTTACAGTAAACCAGAACAGTGTCGTGTTCCTCACCAGTTCCCTGCTGGTGAAGTACGCCAGGGTCTACTATAAAGCTGTCGACTCTGCCAGCGCCATTACTTTGAGCATTGTGTTCCAGGCCCAGAAGTAAGCCAATAGGAATGGCTGTTTGCGTTACGGAGTAAAAAATGAAAAACCACGCGCAGACAGCCATTCTTTTACATATTATGAGATTTACCAATGAACGAACCGGTGGGCCTACCCCACCCTTTTTGGTAATGCAGGAAGAGGTGTGCCTCAGTGGCAGTAACCTTCGTTAACTTCAAAACAACTGTAACAACAGCCGATTATTATAAAAAAATTAAGACCTACAGGGTTTCGTTTGCCCAAAACATTTCGTATTTTGTGTACAACCGGAGTTATACCGATTCAGCCGTGGTTAGAGTAATGGTCAGCCCTGACGGTAAGGTCTGGATGGCAGATGGTATGGAGATTGAGGTCAGGCCCCGTGAACTAATGATTTTGGTGCCCAACTATTTTTCAAAATACTCTACCCTGGAATACAAGGCTAAAAAACGCTGTCACCCGGTAAAAATGGACATCTGGTTCCAGATGACCAGGCCGCCGGCCAAGGAGTGCTTCGGTGTGGGGAATGATTAGGTTTAGTGTTAATTGTTAAAAACCCATAAGAATTATGTACCCATGTACCTACAGCTTCAGCTTTAGCTATCATAAAAAAAGCCGGAGTTTCTTTTATGGACAGTAAGGTTTTTGGTACTTAGCTTGGCTAAAGTGGTTGCTGGCAAATCACTGTATCGTTTTCCAATGTGCTTCCGGTAAATAATCCAAAGAATGTTAATGTATGTGTGTCAAACAATACCGTGATTGAACCTTCCCATGAAGTATCGGTTGTACTGTCGGCTGTAACTATAGCGGTACCGCCGGTAAATATTTCTCCGGTAGTAACGTTTGTTACAGTGACATTCTCGAATACAATATGGATGAGGTTTAATACTTCATTAACACCCACCAGAAGTGGAGTGGCAGAAGCGAATGTAAAGTCTTCAAGTGTAGGGCCGCCGGTAAAAATGTTGTTTATCGTGCCGGCAATACTTCCTTCCGGTACTCCGCCGACACATGATGCGTCGGCTGAAAAATTTACGGTTATAGTGCCATCAGTTATAAAACCATTCACGATTGCGTCAGCCATAAGGAAATCCCCCCTTTCTCTTAATATAATATGTGAATAGGGGGAGTTATGTTACCTGTGGTGTTTTTTTGTTTTACCAGTTGTAACGGTAGCAGTACTAACATAATAACATAATACTGTAACAGAGCTATGACGATTCATAATATTTAAGGGGTGCTGCCCAATGCCGGAGAACATAAATCAAGATAAAAAAATACTTGTTGCCTGTCCGGTGAACTCGAGAGGCTGGATAATCCCTTATTACCTTAGGAATCTGTATAATCTTGATTATGATAAGAAATTAATAGATATTTATTGGATAATTAATAATTCTACAGATAATAGTTTAGCGTTATTACAAGAATTTAAACGACAATATGAAAATGAATATAATTCTGTTGGAATAGAAGTTTACAATAGTAAAAATAAATTTACAGACGACAGAAGGATAAAGATTCGTGAAGAATACAGTTATTATTGGCTTTCTGATCTTCGTAATAAGTTGTTGAAGAAATGTCTTGATTTGAATGACGACTATTTATTTAGTTCAGATTGTGACATATTGTTTAAAAAAGATATTTTAAAAAGATTATTGTCACATAATAAACATATTGTTTCTTCAATCTTGTATAATGGGTACCTGGTTACTAAATCCTTAAATGAAGCATATAAATATCCTAACATATTAAGAAAAGTTGATAATAACAGATATGAACATATAGTAAATTACAGAGTTAAATATCCTGATAAAAATCCCATTGGAACACTTGTTGCCTGTGATTTAACCGGAGCATGTATTTTGATTAGCAAAGAAGTTTGTTCTAAAGCAAAATATGGTTGGCATAAACAAGGAGAAGACGAATATTTTTGCCGTTCGGCAAAGCAGGCAGGATATGATATATGGTGTGACGTTTCCATGTATAGTCAGCATGTGATGTCACCTGATTTACTAGAGCGATTTAAAGATTTTGAATAATCAGCAATTAACAATGCTGAAGGGGTTTTTTATGTACAAAATTTTATACTTTGATCTTAATCCTTCTCCGCTGATGCAATATGGTATCATGCCGGCATTTGAAAAACTGGGTTTTAAAGTATGTATGCCCAGAAATAGATTACAGTTTGAAGAATTAAAATATCCGAAATGTATGACCACAACACTTTCCGATAAGGAAAAATATCAGATTATGTACAACGCTATTAAGCGTTCAGATTGTGATTTTGTATTTTTAAATGGAGCAAATCGTTACTACAATGCGGTTCCGGATGCTTGCAGGGACTTTAATAAGAAATTTATATATTGGGCTACGGAAGACCCTATATTATATGATTTAATGTTACCTATTGCTTCCAAATATGCTGATTTGATATTATCACCTGCGATTGAATGTGTTGAGAAATACAGGGATTTAGGATTAAATGCTCACCTGATGATGTTTGCCTGCAATCCGGATTATCATAAACCAGGAAAATATAATCCAAAATATGATTTGGATATTATATTACAGGCCAGTTGTTATAATCATCCTACCAGGTTAAAGGGTTTTGATATAATAGTAAAACCTGCTGTGAAATTATCAAAAGAAGGTTATAAATTCAGTGTTTTCGGTGCGTTTTGGGATAGCCCGTTAGGAATGAAATATTTAGAGAATCC
The DNA here is from genome assembly GCA_022735835.1 of Thermincola sp. GTDB lineage: Bacteria > Bacillota > Thermincolia > Thermincolales > UBA2595 > UBA2595. Next base: position 3,457 of record DYZU01000075.1, read on the forward strand.
ACTTTTATATAAAGGTTTTCATCCTAATGAAGATATCCCTGATATATGTGCTTCTTCTAAAATAATTTTGGGCGTACAATGTAGCGATACTTCAAAGACCCAACAATCTATGCGTTCATTTGAAATTTTGGCCAGTGGTGGATTTCATTTAACTCAATGGACCCAATCAATGGATTATTTTTTTGAAGACGGTAAACATTTAGTTACTGTCAAATCTCCCAATGAAGCATATGAAAAAATTAAATATTACCTTAAACATGATGATGAAAGAATTAAAATAGCACAACAAGGTATGGAGTATGTAAGGAATAACCACACATATGAACACAGGGTCAAAAAATCTATATTACCAAATTTGTAACATAGGCATCTACCGCCTCCATGATCTGTTTTGCCCTGGCTTCCCAGGAGTTGGCTTGAGCCAGTTTAATCCTGGCATTTTTTTTCTCAATATCTTTGTCATTTAAAGCAAACTTAACTTGCTCAATAAATTCTTGGGGGGTCTTGCCAATATTGACTTCAGGGTGCTTCATAGCCTCCGGTATTGCCGTAGCTACGACTGGCACTCCTGCAGACAAATACTCCCACAACTTGATAGGGCTGCAAGATTCAGTCAGGGAGGTAACTTTAAAGGGAATGATGGCAATATCGAAACATTGAAGGTATTTGTACAGTTCTTTGTATTCTTTTAGTCCGGCGTACATAATACGAGAATGTTTTGGTATCTGAGAGATGTTATACATCGGACCGATTAAGACAAGCCGGGTATTTTCCGGAAGGCTGTCGGCTGTTTGAGTTATAAGCTCCCAATCAACCCAATCCGACAGAGCTCCATAATACCCAATGATTTGTTTCCCCTGGAGGTGGGCTATGTCGTCAGGCATTAAAGAAGTCCTTGTTTGAGCCTGCGCAAAGTATTCGAAGTCGGCTGCATTCGGCGCCAGAATGGTATTCTTGTTCAGCCTTAAAGCGTTATTATAAAGTTTCTCCGAGGTGCAGGTAACTATATTGGCGGTGGACAGCGCCCGTTCATACCATGGAGCCCAGCGACTAAATTGTTCAACTGGTTCGTCAAGGTTATCAAAAACTGTAACGTCTTCACGGAATGCTCCGATATACTCTACGTGTTGGGGGCAGGAGAAGAAATAAACGACTTTCCCCTCCACATGGTTCCTTGGATTTTCCCTGTTCAATATATAAAGATTTTCCTCCCGCCGGTCTACCTTCGGTCCGGTCAGCCTCCTTCCTGGCGCCGGGGCATTTATATATAATGACTTCCATCCCAGGCGTCCAAACTGTCTCATTAATTGCTGAGGCCTTTGGAACATCCAGTCGTAGTTTATGGTTGGCGGATAGATAACAGAATACAATTTGCTTCCTCCTCAAAAAGCGTACCTAAAGCATCTTATGCAGCGGTGGATAATTATGTGAACCAGGACGGTATTATGCAGTTGTTAAGGCATCACGTTTTATGGTTGGTTTGCGTCAGCAAACCTTCTTTTTTTTCACTCTCACTCTCCATTCTTCACTTTTTTGCTATTACATAGTGTAAAAAAACGAATTAACTATAAACGATTTATGTTTACCCGGCATAAGATGTAATATAATCTGTAAATTTGCAAAAGGGGTGCTGAAATGGCAGTAATCATTTACCCGCCAACCATCGACTGGTCTTACATGAGGCAAAGGCCGCAAAATCTGATGTTTGAATTCGCCAGAAACGGGCACCAGGTTTTTTACTGCAACAAGAAGCAGTTAGAACATCCCTGTTTGGAAAAAGTTGCGGAAAACTTAAACATTGTACACAATCTGGATAAATTTAAAGAAAGGTGCCTTCCTGTCGTCAAAGCATCGGGCTCCCCGGTAATTGTCTGGTGTTCGTGGGCGCTCCTGGCTAACACGCTAAAGGATTTGCAGCCTGACATTATTGTATATGACTGCCTGGACGAATTTGCTGAATGGCTGCCGTATGAACCTGAAATGGTTGGAATTGCCGATATTGTTTTTTGCAGTTCCGATTACCTGCTGGGACGGATTACATCTCAATACGCGGATAAAAAAGTCTATTTGCTCAATAACGCCTGTGACTTTAAACGGTTCAGCTCCGATACCAGTACTGTTTCAAAACCGGCGGACCTGCCTGAAACCGCCGGATCCAGGATTGGATATATAGGAGCCTGGGCTTGGTGGGTGGATACAGAGTTGGTGCAAAAAGTCTGCGCAGCGTTTCCGCAGCACCAGGTGGTAGTGATTGGACCAAATCTTGGACAGCCACTTCCCCGGGAATACCCCAATTTTGTATACCTCGGTCTTAAGCCCTATGAAGAACTGCCAAGTTACCTGGCCTTTCTCGATGTTTGTATAATACCTTTCAGAATAAACGAAACAACTATGGCGACAAACCCTATTAAGGCGTATGAATATCTGGCTGCAGGGAAAAAAATCGTATCGACAGCTTTGCCTGAAGTGGCGAAAATGAAGCCCCTGGTCAAAATAGGAGGAAGCCACGAGGAATTTTTGGAACATATCAGGGCATCTCTTCAGACAGAACATGAAAATCCGGACCAGGCAAGGGTTTTTGCCGAAGAAAACTCCTGGGAAAGACGGTACATGCAGATCGAACGAATACTTTCAGTTGAAGTTGCAGGCTTCAACAGACCGGTGACTTTCAATACTGAGTTATGTAATATGGAAGATAATACGTTTATGTGCCTTCATGCGGTGGCAGATTTGACCATAAGTAGCTCCAAGCCGACAACCAACCTCAATTTCTTTCCGTTTCTCATAGGCCGGACAAATAAAGCAATTAACAGGTACCTGCTAAAATTTGATCCAACAGGGATGTCAGGACAAATAAACAAAGCAGTTTTGACTCTGTTTGTTGAAGAGTGTGATTCACCGGATAAGCTAAAGTGTATTGAAGTAAGAAGAATCAACGGCAGTTGGCATGAAGAACTGACAACATGGCAGACCCGGCCAAAAACGGGTCCTGTACCCGTGGCCGCGACTCAGTTCTATGAAACCAGTGGCTGGCTGGAGTGGGACATAACGCCTTTGGTAGCCGAATGGGCTGCCAACCCGGCGACAAACCTCGGAGTAGAGCTCAAGGGTTCTAAAGATACGCTTCCTTTTTTAGTCCGTGGTGTTAACAGGCACAGAAACGACTGTTTCAGCCCCAGATTAAATATTTATCTGAATAACGGCTGAAACGGAGTGGGATCAATGAGCGCTTCCAGAATCCTTATCCTTGGTGCGACAGGAATGCTGGGACATAAGTTGTTTGCAGCGCTTTCTCAAAATCGTAGCTATGAAGTACTCGGCGCCGTCAGAACCCTGGAAAAAACTTCAGAATGGTTCTCACCCGCGCTGGTAAAAAATCTTCGTGCCGGTGTTGATGCCGATAATTTTGATTCGGTTATCCGTACAATAGCGGAAACGAAACCGGAAGTTGTTATTAACTGTATTGGTATAATTAAACAAACCCCGCTGGCCAAAGATCCTCTGACCTCTATAAATATCAATGCCCTTTTTCCCCATAAGCTGGCTTTTGTCTGCGGCGCCGCAGGGGCGAGACTGATCCATATCAGTACCGACTGTGTGTTTAGCGGTACCAAAGGAGGTTATACCGAGCGAGACCCGGCGGATGCCGAAGACCTTTACGGCAAGACCAAAAACTTAGGTGAAGTTACCTATCCTCACTGTGTCACCCTGCGCACATCAATAATAGGCCATGAGCTTAAAGGTAAACTTGGACTGATTGAATGGTTTATGTCTCAAAGGGGAGTTGTTAAAGGTTATACCGACGTGATATTTTCGGGTTTTCCAACTATTGAGGCGGCCCGGATTATAGATGAATTTGTTATCCCCTGTCATGGTTTGCACGGGCTTTACCATGTCTCGTCACAACCTATTTCAAAATACGACCTGCTAAAAATGGTCGCAGAACATTATCAGCGGGAAGTAAAAATTGAACCTTATGGTGGTATTCACTGTAACAGGAGCCTGGATTCATCAGCTTTTAAAGCGGCTACGGGTTACAAACCGCCGGAATGGCTGGAGCTTGTGGAAAAAATGCATGACGATTTCAGGTTCTGCGGGTGCTATAATTCCTGTTGATCTAGGAGGGGAAAAAATGAGTCTTTTCAAGGATAAAGTGGTTGTGATTACGGGGGGAACAGGGTCTCTGGGAAAAGTCCTTACCCGCCGGTTGCTTACAAATGGTGAGGACTGTCCCAAAAAGATAATTATTTTTTCCAGGGATGAAGCAAAGCAACATTTTATGAGAGTGGAGTATCAGCAGAAAAAACGGGTTACAGATGAGGTAATCTACCGTAATTTTGAACGGCTTCTGGAGTTCAGGATTGGAGACGTGCGGAATTACCACTCGGTTTGTTCTGTCCTTCAGGGAGCGGATATCGTAGTTAATGCGGCGGCCTTAAAACAAGTACCCGCCTGTGAGTATTTTCCTTATGAGGCTGTTTTGACAAACGTGGTTGGCGCCGAAAATATTGTGGAAGCAATACGGGAAAACAAGCTGAATGTCGAAACGGTTGTCGGAGTATCCACCGATAAGGCCTGCAAGCCGGTTAACGTGATGGGGATGACCAAAGCGCTGCAGGAACGGGTATTTATAGCGGCCAATATCACGGCTCCCTGGACGCGTTTCGTTTGTGTGCGCTACGGTAATGTGCTGGCATCAAGGGGTTCGGTTATACCGCTATTCCATGAGCAGATTAAGAATGGCGGGCCGGTAACAATAACTACAAAGGATATGACCAGATTCCTGCTGCCTCTTGACCGGGCGGTGGATACAATCTTTGCTGCCGTAAAAATGGCGCAATGCGGGGAAACCATTGTACCTAAAGTACCGTCTGCGCGGATAGCAGATGTTGCTAAAGTGTTGATCGGTGACCGTAAGATGAAAATTGTATATACCGGAATCCGCCCGGGAGAAAAGGTGCACGAAATACTGGTGTCTGATGAAGAAGCCTGGAGGACATATGATTTGGGCGATTATTACGCGATTTCCCCCATGCTTCCTGAACTGGTTAAGGAAAAGCCTGCAGGGAAGCCGTTAAACAAGGAATACTGTTCTTCGGGGGATTCGCTGATGAGTTATAGTGAAACACAGGCTCTTCTGGAGCGTTATAACCTGCTTATTGAGCAGAATGATAATAACACAGAGGGGGAAATCCTCAGATGAAGATTATGACTATCTTAGGCACCCGCCCTGAAATAATACGGTTAAGTCTGGTAATTCCCAAGCTGGATAAACTTTGTCAGCACGTGTTTGTTTATACCGGACAAAATTTTGAGCTCTACCTTTCGGAAATTTTCTTTTCCGAGCTGGAATTACGTCCGCCAAACTATATTTTAAACTGCAAGTCAGACAGTACAATGGGGCAATTAGCTGCCATTCTACAGGAATGCGAGAAAGTTATACTGAAGGAAATGCCGGACCGGTTACTTGTTTTAGGCGATACAAACAGCGCCCTGTCTTCAATAGCAGCAAAACGACTGGGTATTCCTGTTTTTCATATGGAGGCGGGAAACCGCTGTTATGATGACCGGGTACCGGAAGAAATCAACCGCCGCATTGTTGACCACTGCAGCGACATCCTGATGCCATATACCGAAAGAAGCCGTTTCAATTTGCTGCGCGAAGGAATCCCCGGCCACCGTATATATGTTACGGGAAATCCTATTTATGAAGTGCTTGAACATTATTCGGATAAAATTGAAAACAGTATGATACTGCAGAAATTTGGAGTAAATCCGGGAGGTTATTTTCTGGTAACCTTGCACAGGGCCGAAAATGTTGATATTAAATATCGTTTGCTCAAATTTATCGAGGCCTTCCACCGTCTCTACGGGGAATATGGGATTCCGGTACTCTGCAGTTTACACCCCAGGACCCGGTCCCAGCTTGAAAAACACGGTATCCGGATGGATACCCAAGGGATCCGTACTTTCGAGCCCTTAGGGCTTTTTGATTTTGTTTGTTTTGAAAAAAACGCCGCCTGTGTTTTAACGGACAGTGGCACTGTGCAGGAAGAGTGCTGCATCCTTGGGGTTCCTAATGTTACATTGCGGGACGTTACCGAAAGGCCGGAAACTGTTGAAGCCGGAAGTAATTTAATTACCGGCTGCGAACCTGACGATGTAATCAAATCCGTAGAAGTCGTTTTGAATGAGAAATATAACTGGAAACAACCGCAAGAGTATATGGTCGGAAACGTGAGCGGCACTGTTACAAAAATAATTTTGAGTCGGCATTTAAGTGTATCCGGTGTTTACACAGGTATGCAAAATATTTGCCGGGAGGTACCGGCAGAAAAGACAGTTGATGCCTGGAAAGTGTTAGGTCAGGGCGAAAGGTATGATCCAACCCTTGGCGCCTCAATTAACTGGCAAGATTTATCCCATGTTCCCCGGTACGAATTTGCCAGGGAATACATCACCCCGGCAGATACAGTACTTGACATTTCATGCGGCACCGGTTATGGAGCATTCATTATTGCCGGTCACTGTAAAAAAGTAATTGGGGTTGATTATTCCGGAGATGCCCTCGAGTATGCGAAATCTCATTATAAAAAGGATAATATAGAATTTGTGCAGTCCGATTTTTTTTCCAATTTTGTTACCGCCGATGTCGTAATTTCATTTGGAACCCTTGAACATATACCGGCAAATGACTTTAAACTGGTTTTGGATAAACTGGCATCCTGGGCAAGGTATAAAATTATCGGTAGCGTCCCGTATAAGGAACCTGCAGGGAACAACCGGTTTCACATCTTTACCGGTTTGGAGGAGAAGGATTTTGTCAGCTTACAAAACTTTGGAAAGACAGAGTTTTTTTACCAGACGGCTGATGGGGTTATTCATAAACAGATACCGGATGCAGGAGTTGTCTTAAACATGATTTTTGTATGCACCAGAGAATGCGAGTCATAAATCGGGATGTAAGGACAACAGTTTTTTGAAAGGGACTGTTTTATCTGGTTTTTGTTTTAATAGCCCATATAGCCCCAAACGGTGTTTCGAATGGCCTTCCCATATTATCTGCCGTGTGAAATACTTTTGAGGCATAAATATCCCAAGAGTCGTCAAAATCATCCGGGTACCAGCCTGATTTGTGCTCCTGCCATACTCCACCATTTAAACCCCAGGCATCTTTGCCATCCGGATGTTCCTGAGGCAAGAAGCCCAGAGGGGTAAAAACAGCTATCTGGCGGCGTGCTATGTTTTCTGTCAGCTTTAATAATTTTACGGCTTCTTCTTTGACCAGGTGTTCAACAACATCAATTAAAAAAACAGAGTCAACAGATTCAGGCGGAAATAAGTTTACTGCCTCGGACCATGATGCATTAATAAAAATATGGTGCCTGTCAGGACTCTGTTTGATCTTGTCTTTTAAGACGTCTAAATATTGCCTAAATGGTTCGCAACAAATATGAACCTTGGGTATGATAAATTTCTGAGGACTTATTCCACAACCTATATCCAGAACGATATCCACTTTTTCCAGTTGCGAAACCGCAGTAGGGAACAGCTTTTCTGATTCAAGCCAGGTAATTCTCATAATGTGATGCTCCTTTAAATTTAAGTAACAATTATGTTTCCAGCGAGGTGAATTTCTTAATTTCCGCTAACAGCAATTTTATCCTGCTGTCCCAGGTAAAGTTGGAAACAAAGTCGGCCCGCAATTTACGGGAAGCTTCACCGTGGTCTTTTTCTTCCGACAGCGCTCTTTCAATTGCTGAAATAGCATCGTCAACGGTATCATAAGCGTAAACCAGCGGTGGCCTTAATCCTTGAACAAACGGCAGGCGTTTGCTTACAACAGGTAATCCTGAAGCCAAATACTCGTAGAGTTTAACAGGATCGGCGCCCTGAGCAATCCTGTTATCCTGAAACGGTATAATGCCTGCATCAAAGCATTTGGTATATGAGGGTAAAACCTGGTATGGCCTGGTCCCGAGGTAAGATATATTAGAAGGCGCGCCGGAGAAATCCCAGCCGTAAGAACTGCCTATAATAACAATTTGCCACCGGGGACGGCTTTCTGCTATCCGGTAGAGAAGGTCTATATCAACCCATCCCTGGTAGAAGGCTCCGGTAAAACCAATAATCGCTTCAGCCTTGGCCCGGATTTCGTTTATTTCCGGCGGGACCGGTTGCCCTATGGCCAGGTAGTGTTCGATATCAACGCCATTGGGCAGGAAGAGGAGGTGAGGATGTTTACCCTTGTGTTTATTCATGATTTTTTCCGAGACGCACAGGACAAGGTCAGCTTTGCTAAGCATTAATTCTTCGTGTGGGTCGAAAACAGGGTCGTCGTCTATACAGTCATAAATAATAAAATTGCTTTCCGTTTTTTCCAGCCACGCAGCGTGAGCGGGAAAATAAACTACATAAATCGGTTTTACCAGGTCTTTGGGTAAATTATCAAAGTCGTTATAAACATAGAGGTTTGGTTCAATCGTCTCAGGAGGGGTACCGGGAATCTGTGTTATATTCCTGTAATGCACCGGATGGCCTGCCCTGGCGAAGCGGAGCATTAGCTGCTGAGGGCGGTGCAGCAGATACTGCCAGTCGATGGCCGGCAGACAGATTACAGGACGTTTTTCGGCCATTTGAACCATCTCCTTTTTTAATCAGTCATTTTTTCTAATAAATTAATCTACGGCCAGCCAATAATCTACGTAATCGGGTGCCATCACATTGTCCGGGGCGTGGCCGAAATCTATCGATACCTTCCCGTATTCATACGCCATTGTATCGGCGATTACCAGGGCATTGCAACCGGCTGAAACTAGAGACCATTCGTGCGGAATAGCAGCCATTTGCTTTATACATGTATCCAGTTCATTATACCCATTAATAGCAACGGTTCCGGGGACAATTATGCCAAGCTTTGCATGGAGATAAGCTGCAAAACGCTCGGCAGGATTGCCAACCAGAAGCGGAGGATACCTCCGGATCAGTTCTACAAAGGGCTTATACATCGGCATATACAAGTTATCAAAAGCATAACATATCGACCTGGGTTTAATGTCGTAAGCTGAAAAAATCCGCTGGGTCAAATCGTCACCGGCAAATACCCCAACCATGTCAGCCTGTTTGACTGCTTTAACCATTCTGTCGCGTAATTCCAAGTTTGGCAGCGCTGCCCCGCAGTAACCTGCGGAATGTGACCATCCGACATGTGAACTTATCCATTCCAGGCTCAGGACTTTTTCCTGGGCCATTACTATATTTTCACCATCTCCGATTCTTACCATAGAATAAGGTTTGTGGCCGGCTAAAGCGTCGGCAATCTGGTTTACGATTGTGGGGACGCCCGCGAAATCTTTTCCTGACAAAATAACAGTCATTTTTTGCCTCCGGTTATTTAGTAATTAACTGGTTATAAATAACGAGGTGTTTTAAAGCGGCTGCAGTAGAGGAGTAATGTTCCAATGCGTACTGTCTTGACCACTGGCCGATTTCGGCCCTGGCAGCAGGGTTGCCTATTATTTTCAGAATATCCTGCAGAAACTTTTCTTCGGTTAGCTTCCCACCTGACCTTCCGCTAAAGTTATGGTATTCCAGAGGTCCAATAGTCTCTGGAGTTACCAACCCGCCGTATCCACAAGCGTCAAGGGCGATGGCCGGTTTCCCGCAGGCCATTGCTTCCCTTACGCCGCGGCCGGTACCAATGACGATGTCGGCCTTGTTAATAATTTCAGGCATATCAGCAATATAGCCCAGGCACTTAACAAACCCGGGGGCTTCTGACCTCAACTGGTCAAAGTATGATCCTGACCCCGCCACAGATAATTCGACATTTGACAGGGAACTTAAAGCATTTATAACTATTTTGACGGCGTAGTATTTATCAGGGTCAAGCCGTCCTATAAACAAGATATTGTATCCGGTTCCGCCGGTTCCGGAAGGCTTAAAAATGTTGCAGTCAATTCCGTTTTGAATAATAGTCAACTTACCTGAAGCATTTGGGTCGGGAGCCAGTTTATCATGTACTTCCTGACTTACACAAACAAAATGCGATATACTCTTATGGATTTGCCAGGCCCAGCCGTAGAGCCCGTGGTATGTTACCACCACGGGCAGGTTCAGCTCAGTTCCGAGAGTTGCGCTGACGTAGATTGTGGCGGCAGGGTGGCCATGCAGAACTTGAATTCTGTTTTGGGCAATATAGTTTTTTATTTTTTCACCGGGCGAGGGCTCAACTATGTAGTCTATGCCTGCATGAGCCAGTTGTGACCGGAATTCAGGGCTCATGACCATGGAAAATATAAATGGATGGTGCCCAAGTCTGATAAATTCCCTGCAAAGAGTGATTAACTGTGTTTCCAGTCCACCAAAGTTCAGGTTTTCAGCTATATGCATGATGCGCATTTAACTCACTCCTTAGGTAACTTCAGATAAGGCTTTGCGGTATATTTCAAGGTGTTTATTAACAAAGACCGTCGAGGAATAATGTTTTTTAGCGTATTTATAGCCCCACTTACCCAGATTGAACCTGATAAACGCACTGTCAATTACTTTTCGAAGGTCTTGCAAAAGTATTTCTTCGTCAAGTTTTCCACCCGACCTGCCCATGAAATTTCCGTATTCCAGGGACTTGATGTTGAATGGGGTGACAAGCCCGTCGTAACCGCGGCCGTCCAGAGCAATGGCTGGTTTACCGCAGGCCATTGCTTCCCTGATGCCACGTCCCGCCCCGATAAAAACATCAACCTGGTTAATTAATGACGGCACATCCTGAACCCAGCCAAGACATTCGACCCATGGCGGGACTTCCGATTTCAGTTGGTCAAAGTAACCGCCATAACCGGCAATTTTCAACTCGACACCGGGGACAGATGTTAATGCATTGATAATTATTTTTAAAGAAATGTATTTGTCTTCATATAGCTGCCCGGCGAACAGGACTTTTCTCCCGTTACCTTGTCGACCGGAGGGTTTAAAATAATTGGTATCAATACCGTTTTGTATAACAGTGAATTTGTTGATTAAATCGGGATCGCCCGAGGTTAATAGATCGCGTATTTCCTGGCTGATACATATGATTTTTGCAATTTTTGAATGAACTTCACAGTTCCAGCCAATTAATCCATGATAGGTGACAACTACCGGTTTATTTAATTCTTCTCCGAGCATGGCGCTTAGTTTAATAGTCGAGGTAGGGTGAGCGTGAAGAAGCTGTATGTCGTTTTCGATAATAAAATTCCGCAGGTTTTCACCCGGTGATTGGTCAACCAGGTATTCAATTCCTGAATCTTCCAGTTGCCGCTGGAAGTCGCTGCTCATCAATGCAGCAAAAATAAATGGTTGATGACCATGCCTGATTAACTCCTTGCACAGGCATAAAATGTGAGTTTCTAATCCTCCATACACAAGTAATTCTGAAAGGTGTAGTATTCTCATATGATTCATCTCTTTTCACATGATGAAAATTACTCTATCTTTGTGCCAATGTTGGTTTTTATGTTTAATTTTTTAAATAAATGGTTTTATCGTTTCCAAGACATGTCGAGCCCTGTGAACATACGAATGTTCATGATAAACCTTCATTTGCCCCAGTTGGGCGATTTTTTGTCTTTCCGCATCGTTGTTCAGGTAGTAGTCTGCCAATCTTAAGGTGTCGTCGGCTGATTTGGACCAGACAAGATGAGTACCGTATTCGAAGAGATATTCATGGGCCGGTGTATACTGGGTCAGATAAAAGGCCCCGCAGCCCAGAACTTCATAAGTGCGCATGCTTGTTTGGGTTTTGGACGAGTCGTCACAGTGCAGTCCCAGGACTATTTTGGCTGAACTGTACACTGTGGGCAACAACTCATACGGTAGCAGTCCGCCAAACTTTTCCGGGTGGTCGAGAAGATTGACGGGCCGGGCCGGGTCATCCCACCAGAGTCCCCAAATTTTGATATCATAACCTCCGTCTACCAGGCAGCGAACCATGTACCTTGCTTCATCATACCGGCAGTCGTAATTGCTGGCCACCAGCGCTATGTCATGGCTGTATTTTGGGTCGGGCTCAACCTGACGGTGGTATTTGGGATTACAGCCGAACATCAGGAGGTCTGCCCTGAGTCCATTTTTATGGTACTTCGGTATACACTCTGCAGCTGTAGTGAAGGTATAGTCGCACTGCCTGGCAAAGGGCAGGGAAATGGAATTGAAGTGGGGAGGGTCCTCAATTGCCCAGTAAACATGGAAGATACCATGTTTTCGTAAGATTTTGGATACTACCTTTATGTCTAAACCCGAGGCCCCTTCTGTAATGGCCATATCAGGACGAAACTCAGCCAGCGCTTTTTCCAGTATAGGACCCTGTTTCTCGGACGGTTTATCAAAGAGCCTGTATTCCCCGTGTAGAAACATACAGTTGTGGCCCAGTTCTTCAAACCCTGATAAGAGGCCATATTTAATCAGCGGCGCTTCACCGGTAAACAAAATATTCATAGTTGTTCTCTCCCGATTATGTTAATCTCTTGTTTTGTGACGTCTTTATCTGTCGGCACATTTGTAAACCTATAACATTATATGTTTATATGATATAATCAGGTTCCTAAATACGGTTTTCATGGACTACCTGCCAGGTGACTATGGTGACAACGATTAAACTAAGACGCCATATTTTACCCCTGCAAGGTAAAATTACCTGCAGGGTTTTTTTATGTAGTGGCGAAATATGGTTTGAAATTCAGGCGGTTCCTTTGGATTTTATTGTATGTCTTACCATTAATTACTGGCCGGAAGGTGAAAAAAATTAAAGGAAACCGGAAGTACATGTCGAAAAGTAACCCTGTATAGTTTACATAATATAATACAGTCGAAACTATTACGCTAAATAGTATGACTGACTATAATATTATGTATAACTGTAAGATTATGTATATAACTGAAGTTGCTTGGCCGAGATACAGATGATTTACACAACACAACTTTCGGAGGGGAAAATATGAAAAAAATAAGGATTTTGATTGCTGACAGTCACGAGGTTATGCGCCTGGGTATCAGCTTTATTTTGAAACGTACCGAAGACTTCGAAGTTGCAGGTGAAGCCGGAACCTGCAGTGAGGTTATCCACAAGGCAGCCGCCTGTACCCCGGACATAGTGATCACAGATATTCGACTTGACGGTTGTGCTATTGACACCTGCCGGCTTATCAAAGAGAAATATCCTGAGATCAAAGTAATTATGTTGATTTCACCTGCCGAAGATGAGGGAATATTTGAAGCTATTTCGGCCGGAGCGGACGGGCTGCTGCCCAAACAAATCAAGAGTGAAGAACTTACCAATGCCATCAGGATGGTTAGCGAAGGCAAATCGATGCTGGACCCTTCAATTACTACCAAGGTGATGAACAGATTCAGAAAAGGTTTTACCCAGCCGGAACGAAAAGAGACTCTGCTCAATCCGCAGGAGAGGAGGATACTGGCGTTAATCGCAGAGGGAAAAACCAATAAAGAAATTGCCCGGATACTGATGTTGAGCAACAATACCATTAAAAATTATGTCAGCGGCATCTTAAGTAAACTCAACTTCAGCAACAGGGCGGAAGCTGCGGCTTATGCCGTCAGGAACAACCTGCTGAAATACTCTAAGGTTGCCAGTGAAGGCCACGGGAACTAAATCCCGGGCCTTTTTCTATGTAAGAAAGTACATGTTCTTTTGCACATATGCAAAGAGAAATTCGGATGAAATTTTATAGCCTGTTTTGACTGCATGATTTCAGGAATTCTGGCACGTGTTTGGTCAAAGGACTTGTGATACCATGGTGATTGACCGGGAACGCTCCATAGGCTCCATGGGAATACACAATACATAGTCGAAGCAAATTCTGCCGAATCATCGAACCGCCCAGGCCTGGGAGGGACCGTAATGAGAATAAAAGAGCTCTTCAGTGACAAAAGGAAAATACTGAAATTCACAATCATCGCCATAGGAGTTTCATTTTTTACGCTGCTTTCAGTTATGGGAATCACCTATGGTACTTCTGTTCCGAAATTTTGTGCTGTTTGTCACATAATGAAACCAGAGTTTGCCACATGGCAGGCTTCCTCCCACAGCCGGGTGGACTGCGTGGCCTGTCACGTTGACCCCGGGCTGGGCAATGCTTTAAAGCATAAAGTTATTGCTACCAAAGAGCTGTATATGTATCTCACCAAAACGTATGAACTGCCTATTCAAATGACAGAACCGCTTCCTGACAGCCGTTGCTTAAAATGTCACTCTTTAAAAAGAAAAATTTCTCCTTCATCTGATGTATATATTCCTCACGAGCGGCACGCGGCCAAAAAGGTGGCGTGTATAAAGTGCCACGAGGGCGTGGCCCACGGCAAGATAGCTTCCAGGGGGCTGACGATGGGAGAAGATTTAAATAAATGGGACCAGGCTAAAGGGAAACAGGTAATGACTTCCGAGAATATCCTGCCCAAAATGGATCTTTGTATGGACTGCCACGGCAGGCGGGGTGTTACGGTTGCCTGTGAGGCCTGTCACAGTGGAAGCATGATGCCCCAGTCACACCGGGAAAAATCCTTCAAATTAAACCACGGACGAGAGGCCAAAAAAGACATCAAATATTGCGATACTTGCCACTCCTTCATAAAGGCGCCCGGGGTTACGGCCCAGGATATGCCGGAAGAAGATCCGGTGGCCAGGTACCTTAACAGTATGCAAACCGGCTCAGACTCAAGTTACGCCGATTACGCCCAAACCAATGAATACTGCGTGGACTGCCATCAAAAGCGACCCCCTACCCACAATGACGACTGGCCGTTTGAACATGGCAAGGCGGCAGATAAGGATTCGCAGCGATGCCTTGTCTGTCATGCCCCCAGGGCGGATGTTAAAGGGACTACCAAAACAGGCGCTTGTTCTTCATGCCACCCGAGTATTCATAAATATCCGTGGCGCGAATCACACCCTATCGAGGTCCCGCAAAGAACCGGCGTTCTGGAACCGCGATGTCTCCAGTGTCACGTGAGGGAAGTTTGCAGCAGCTGTCACGGAATTAAAGAGTCCAACAGCAAACCTCTTCCCCAGGCCAAAGTATCGATACAAACGCTTAGATAAGGAGGAACGATTCATGAGCACCCTTGCATCCGAAGGCAATAGAATTCATATCGCTCCAAGTGAAAAAACCTTTACCTTACTCCAGGCGATTGCCGTTATCCTGGTATCCGCCACGGTTTTTGTAGCGGCCGGTTTCCTGGTTGGAAAGGCGTTCTTTTGGAAAACAATTGAGGATACCCGCATAGAACAGCAGTTGGCCTTTTTCAAATCCAAAGTGGAGGCTGAACCAAAGGTAGCGGAAAACAGGGTAAACCTGGGCTATACCTACTACCTGAAAGGCGAATATGACCAGGCGCTGCAGCATTTAAAAATCGCGGTAACTATCGATCCCAAATATGCCGATGCTTACTATAATATCGGTTTGGTTTACAAAGAACAGAAAAGGTATGATGAGGCTCTGGAATCTTTCTCCAAGGCGGCCAAACTGGCCCCGCGTGATTATAAGCATTTCCTGCAGATGGGCGTTATCTACAACATGCAGGGTAATTACCAGTCTGCCATCACCGCTTTGAACAGGGCCAACCAGGAAAAACCCGGCTCTGCGGATGTTATCTACCAGATCGGCATTGCCGCCGAGAAAACCGGTGATAAGGCCGGGGCCAGGGAGTTATACCAGACTGCCCTGAATTATGACCCCAATTATAAAGAAGCGAGAGACGCCCTGGCAAGGCTGAAATAAATTAAGGGTCCGAAACAAATACGCAGCAGACATGTAAAACACATGATTTAAGAGAGGTGAAGACTGGCTGTTGGCAAGCCAGGGGTAATATGACAGAAATGGCTCAGAGACGCGGGATCACCATCAAGAGGAAATATGTGTACTGGATTGTCCAGTTAATGTTTGTAATAGCTTTGGTGGGTTTCCTGTACAGCTACCTGACCAATAAGGATATTTTCAAAGGCATTCAGAACTACACTTCTACTGCTGCCGGTGAACCTGCCTTTGTGAAATTCATTTACGGTAAATTCGGGGGCGGCGAATTTGACAAGCCCATGGCGGTAACGGTCGCCAACGAAAGGATCTATGTCTCCGATACCAACAATAAAAGAGTCCAGATATTTGATTATGAAGGCAATCCGCTCAAAACATTCGGCAAGTGGGGGGCCAAACCCGGCGAGTTCCAGTTTCCCTACGGGTTGGCCGGAGACAGCAAGGGCGTGATATATGTTGCCGACCTGTACAACGGGAGTGTTGCCAAGTTTGACAAGGACGGCAATTACCTGGGCCTTTTTGCGGAAAAGAAGGCGTCTGAAAATGTTTTCACGGCTCCGGCCGGGATGGCCATCAAGGACGATAAGGTTTATGTGACCGATGTGAAACAGGATACCCTGAAGATCTTTGACCTCAACGGCAAGTTAATAAAACAAATCGGCAAGGCCGGTAAGGGTAACGGAGAGTTTAATGCTCCCAATGCCGTAACCGTGGATAATGACGGGAATATTTATGTCACCGATACCGGAAACCAGAGGGTTCAGGTCTTTGATAAAGACGGCAGGTTCCTGAAGATAATTAACGGTTCCCCGGACGGAAAGGGACAGTCCGTGTTTGTCAACCCCAGGGGTGTCGGTGTTGACGATAAGGGCAATGTCTATGTAGTCAGCAACCTGACCCACTATTTCTATATCTTTGATCAGGAAGGCAAGAAGAAATTTAACATTGGCGGATACGGTGAAGGAGAGAAACAGTTCTCCCTGCCCAACGGCCTGTTTATTGATGAAAGGGGCCGGGTTTATATAACTGATACCATGAACCAGAGAGTGGCCGTATTCCAATCATAGCCGGGTTGTTAAGTGGTTTTTCCACTTAAACAGTCACCCTAGTCTGCTTGAGAAAGGAGGTGAGACAGTGAAAAGCATGGTGAAATACTCAAAAATGACCACAAGAACCAAAGGAGGAAATAAGGTGAAAAGGTTCAGCTTAGTA
>DYZU01000076.1 GCA_022735835.1 Thermincola sp.
GAGAAGGTGAGGCAGTTGCTGAAGGAATTTGAATTTGGGCAGAATTACTTGAGTAATAAAAACGCTTCACCGCTGGATTTGAGTGAAATTTGGCATGAACTGGGTTTGACCAGGGATACCTGACCCATCATATAAACGGCAAAGAAAACATCAGGTTTGATTGAGTTTTCTGTTCCAGTACCGGCAGACAGTGAAACAAAGGTCCAGGGCTCCACATTGACTTCATATCAACAACAGGGAGGTTTGCAAAGATTTTTCCCCAGGCACCGGTAGGGTAAAATGGCTTGACTGGCTCCGGGGCCTTTTTTCAAACCTTCTTGCTGATTACCCTCACCTGTTTTGTCACCGGAACAGCAATCAAAGAGGCTATAAGCGCTTTGAGCAGATCAAACCCGATGAACGGCAGGAATGCAACTTTCAGCACCGCCCATACATCCAGGGCCTTGCCGACATAGAAGTTCATAATCACGTAGAAATAGGGCAGACCTATCAGATACAGGGTCACCAGCCCCGCACACGAGGCCAGCATATAAGTAAATATGGAGTTTTTACCCACCTTCTCCGTTATCTTGCCGGCTATGTAAGCCCCCCCAATAAAACCGAACAAAAAACCGGCGGTAGGTTTAACCAAATAGGCGAGCCCTCCGTACGGCGGAGTAGCAAATACAGGCACTCCGGCCAGCCCGATAACCAGATATAGCGCCATACTTAAAGCGCCAAGCCTGCTCCCCAACAAAACACCGGCCATCAAGGCAACAAAAGGCAGGATGCTGTATGGTACTACCGCGGTCCCCCCGTACCTTAACATCAGCGCTCCGCCGCAGGCAAGAGCCGCAAACATCGAAACCAGAACCATTTCCTTGACCGTTAATTTCATTGACAAATCCCCTTTCTTTGTTAACCTTTATTTTAAATATAGTTGACAATAACTATAAAATGTTGGGTTTGCCCTCAGCAAACCTTCTGATTTTACACCACTGGCAACCGGCTGCCGGCAACCGGCCACTGTGTCACCTCAAACTGACATCTCCCGATAAAATCCTCTTCATGGAGCCGTCCTTCTTCATTAACAAAAGGGCGCCTTCATCGTCGACATCAAAAGCAATGCCTTCATCGGTATCATTGATTGAACTGATCCTGACCCACCGGTTAAGTGTTACCGACATCTCCTTCCATAGAGACAGGATGGGTGCAAAGTTGCCCTTGATGAATTCCCGGTACGCGGCATCGAGATCGTTTAAAATGGAGGCCAGAAGTTCAATCCGGGAAATCCGGGCGCCTTTTTGTTCAGCCAGGGAGGTAGCCGTACCTGCCAGTTCCGGAGGCATCAATTCCGGCCTCGTGTTGACATTGACTCCGATTCCCAGTATGAGGTAATTGACCCTGTCAATTTCCGCGTTCATTTCTGTCAGAATTCCTGACACTTTGCGGTTATCAATCAGAATATCATTTGGCCACTTTATCCCGGCCTGCAGGCCGGTAACTTCCCTGATGGATTTTGCCACAGCCACAGCGCTGACCAGAGTTATTTTGGAAACACCCGCGGTGCTGATCTGCGGCCTTAAGATTACCGAAAACCAAAGTCCCTGCCCGGACGGAGAATACCAGCTTCTTCCCATCCTGCCTTTTCCCCCGGTCTGCTCTTCCGCTATTACAACTGTCCCCTCTGCGGCCCCTTCCTGGGCCAATTCTTTAGCCAATTCATTGGTAGAACACACGGTCTCCCGGTAAACAATCTTCCTGCCGATTAACTTTGTCTTCAGCAGGCCAATCAACTCGTGTTCATACAGCCTGTCAGGGACATGAACGAGACGATAGCCTATCCTGGTGTGGGATTCGATCTGGTACCCGCTTTCCCTTAATTTATGTATGTGCTTCCAGACGGCTGTACGGGAAACACCCAGTCTTTGGCTGATTTCTTCCCCGGAAATGTATTCCGGATACTGCTCCCTAAGCAACGAAAGTACTTTGGCTTTCATTATAACACCTCGTACTGGTTCTATTATAAATACAGCAGGGCCGCATTGTCAACCATTTTGTTGTTATAGGTTAACAATTATATCTTGTACATCCTCTTACTTCACTTTGATTTCACCCACATCCATGCTTATATCCAGCGCTCTTACCGAATGGGTC
The DNA here is from genome assembly GCA_022735835.1 of Thermincola sp. Lineage (GTDB taxonomy): Bacteria > Bacillota > Thermincolia > Thermincolales > UBA2595 > UBA2595. The sequence goes on from DYZU01000076.1 coordinate 2,137, forward strand.
AGGGCGCCGATGGAAATAAAGTCAACTCCCGCTTTGGCGTAATCCAAAGCGCTGGTTTCGTCAATTCCGCCCGAAACTTCAATCTGAGCCTGGCCGTCAATAATTTTCACCGCTTCTTTAACGGTAGCCGGGTCCATGTTGTCAAGCATAATTATATCGGCTCTCGCTTCCAATGCTTCCCTGACCCCCGCCAGGTCTTCAACTTCCACTTCAATTTTCATCGTATGAGAGGCATTCGCCCTGGCCATGGCCACAGCCTTTTTGATGCCCCCGGCCACTTTAATATGGTTGTCTTTGATCAAGACGCCGTCATAAAGGCCAAACCGGTGATTTTTCCCGCCGCCTGTTTTTACCGCGTATTTTTCCAGGATACGCAGGCCCGGCGTCGTTTTTCTCGTATCAACTACCACCGTATTGTAATATGTAAGCATATCGGCAACTACAGCAGTCCGGGTGGCAATACCGGACATATGCCGCAGGAAATTCAGAGCCACCCTTTCTCCTGTCAGGATCGGGCGGGCCGGCCCGGAAACCGTGGCCAGGACATCCCCTTTGGCAACCTTTTCGCCATCCTTTTTATGAGCAGTAAATTCGATTTCTTTATTAAGCAGGTAAAATACCCGTCTGGCCACGGGAAGCCCGGCCACAACACCGTCTTCCTTGGCGTAAAGGAAACCCTTTGTAACGGCCTCGGCCGGTATGGTGCTCAGTGTTGTTATATCTCCGGTGCCTATATCTTCTTTTAAAGCCCTTTCTATAATATCGTCAACTAACATCATGTTTAAAAGCACATATCTCGCCTCCCGGATTCCTGCATAAGACCATATGCTGTTTCCAGTGGACATCATCTCTCATGACATAATTCGTCCTGTAATGCCCTCCCCTGCTTTCCGTTCTCAGCAGGGCTGCCTGGGCAATGAGCTTGCCGACGGTAAGAATGTTATAAGTTTCCATGTCTTCCATGTTGCCGGCTTCATGCAACAGTACCGATTCCAGCCGGCTGAGTTCATCAAGGGCTTCCTTCAGGCGGTCCTCACTGCGGACTATTCCGACTTTTTCCCACATGATATCCTGAATCTTTTGTCTTATCCCGGCCGTCACCCCTGCCCTGCAGGGAAGCAGCTCAGTATATGCAAATTCCAATTCCACCGCTTCGGGCATATCTTTAAACCTGGACCTGCTACTTTCCACTATCCTGTATCCGAAAACCAAGCCGTCCAACAAAGAGTTGCTGGCTAACCGGTTGGCTCCGTGAACGCCCTGGCAGGCCACCTCTCCGCAGGCGTAGAGCCCGTTCACAGATGTTTCCCCATCCAGGTTGGTCTGCACCCCGCCCATCATGTAGTGAGCGGCAGGAGCAACGGGTATCATTTCATTGACTACATCTATTCCGTACTGGGCGCATGTTTTGGTAATAGTTGGAAACCTCTTCTTGACTTTCTCTCCCGCCATCCGGGATAAGTCCAAATATACGTGTGAACTGTTAGTGGCAGCCATTTCCGTGAAAATTGCCCTGGCCACGATATCTCTTGACGCCAGTTCGGCGCCGGGGTGGTATTTGGGCATAAACCTTTCACCGTGGATATTGCGCAGAACTCCGCCTTCTCCCCTCACCGCTTCAGTAATCAAAAACCGGGGCGCTCCCGGAATACATAATGCCGTGGGGTGGAACTGGACAAACTCCATATCCATTACCGCCGCACCGGCCCGGAAGGCCAAAGCTATTCCGTCTCCGGTAGCGACCTCGGGATTTGTGGTATTTCGAAACACCTGCCCGGCGCCACCCGCCGCCAGTACCACCACGTTAGCATAGTAAACAAAAATTTCTTTCTTGATATTGTCCCATACCAATGCCCCGTAGCATTTATTATCATGGGTCAATAAATCGACAACCATGTTGTCTTCCAGAAATTCAACCTTATTTTCCCTTAAAATGCTCCTGGCCAGGGTGTTCTGGATCTCCTCCCCGGTTGAATCCCCGGCATGCAAAATCCTGCGGCGGCTGTGGGCAGCCTCCCTGGTGAAAGCCAACTCTCCGTCCAAACGGTCAAAATTGGCGCCCAGTTCAATTAATTCCCGGACCCTGTCCGGTCCCTCGTTTACCAACACTTCCACAGCACTAACATTGCAGAGCCCGGCCCCTGCCTCCAGGGTATCCGCCCTGTGCAGAGCCGGCGAGTCGGTACTGTGAATAGCGGCGGCAATTCCTCCCTGGGCTCTCTCGGTGTTTGTGTCACCCATTTTCTTTTTGGTCAGGACCGTCACTTTCGCAAAACTGCTGGCCTTCAGCGCAGTATACAACCCGGCAATCCCGCTGCCGATGACAAGAAAATCTGTTCGCCTCCGGGGAAGACTACGGGTGTTAAAATTAACAATATACCTGGGAATCAAAAAAATCCCTCCCCGTTATTTAACAGCAATCATCCGTTCCACGGCGCCAAGCGCTTTCAGGCGGATAGCCTCCGGAACCGTTATACGGGGCTGCATTTCCTCCAAAGCCCACTTGACCTTCGGCAAAGTTGTGGCCTTCATATTGGGACAGATCATTTTGCTCGAGGCCAGGTAAAACTTCTTACCGGGACACTGTTTATTAAGCTGGTGAAGAATACCCATCTCAGTACCTACAATATACTCCTCGGCGTCACTTTCCCGGGCAAACCTGATCATGCCCGACGTGCTAAACACCTGGTCCGCCAGGGCAACCACTTCCGGCCGGCATTCCGGATGTACCATCACCACGGCCTGGGGATGAGCTTCTTTCGCCTTTTGCACGTCCTCGGCCGTCAGTTTATCGTGGGTATTGCAATAACCTTCCCAGTAAATAATTTCCCGGCCTGATTTAATTCCCACATAATGGCCCAGGTTCCGGTCAGGCACAAACAGTATACGCTTGTCCGCGGGAATCGACCGGACCACTTTTACGGCATTGGCGGAAGTACAGCAAATATCCGATTCGGCTTTAACTTCGGCCGAAGAATTAACATAACATACCACTACCGCGTCCGGATATTCCTTTTTCCTGGCCCGCAAGGCCTCCGCCGTCACCATGTCGGCCATGGGGCACCCGGCATTAACTTCCGGCAGCAGTACAGTTTTATCAGGAGACAGGATGGCGGCTGTCTCGGCCATGAAATGCACGCCGCAGAACACAATAACATCTGCGTCGGTCTTGGCGGCTTCCTGCGAGAGCCCCAGGGAATCCCCTATAAAATCCGCCACATCCTGAATCTCCGGCCTCTGGTAGAGATGGGCCAGTATTACAGCGTTGCGTTTTTTCTTAAGTTCCCGTATTTCATTCGCAAGCTCCAAAAAGTCACTATCCTTACGACCCAAGCATATCACTCCTTAGCCGGTACTTGTCGTTGGCACCACAATTACTTTTTGTCCCCGGCAATTTCCTCGGAACTGATTTCACAGATGCGGTTCTCATTATCTACAAAAATTACCTTTGGTTTGAAATTTGCCGCTTCCCGGTTATCTACCATGGCGTAAGAAAGAATGATAACGGTATCTCCCGGTTGGACCAGCCGGGCCGCCGCACCGTTTAAGCATATGACTCCGGAATCCCGGGGTCCCTTGATCACGTAAGTCTCAAACCGCGCTCCGTTATTATTGTTAACAATCTGTACTTTCTCATGCGGAATGATGTCCGCCGCTTCCAGCAAAGTCTCGTCAATTGTGATGCTGCCGACGTATTCCAGGTTAGCTTCGGTTACTTTTGCCCGATGAATTTTAGATTTTAACATTGACCTGAACATCTTTTATACCTCCACCACCATGTTATCAATCAACCTGGTCCTGCCGATAAAGACCGCCACCGCAATCAGGGTTTTCCCTTTGAGTGACTCAGGTTCTTCCAGGTCAGGAACGGATAGAATTTCCACATAATCAATCCTGGCCAAGGGTTCCCGGTTTATCAGCAGGCGCATTTCTTCTTTGATAGCTTCAATATTTCTTTCACCGCTATCTATCATCTTCTTCGCCGCTGACAGGCTGTGATACAGAACAAGGGCCGCCTTCCTTTCCTCCGGACTTAAATAGGAATTGCGCGAGCTCATGGCTAACCCGTCCGGTTCCCTTACCGTGGGCACAATTTCTATCTTCAGGTTCATATTAAGGTCAGTAACCATCTTTTGCAGAACTATTACCTGTTGAGCATCTTTTTGCCCGAAAAAGGCGATGTCCGGCTGAACAATGTTAAACAGCTTGGTGACCACTGTCGTAACGCCTCTGAAGTGTCCGGGCCTTGATTTGCCGCACAATTTGTCGGTGAGTTTTTCCACCTCCACAAAAGTGGAATAAGCCTGAGGGTACATTTCCTTAACCGAAGGGGCAAAAACCGCGTCCACACCGGACTTTTCCGCCAGGGCCGTGTCCCGCTCAAGGTCTCTGGGATACTCTTCATAATCCTCACCCACCCCAAATTGCAGCGGGTTAACAAAGATACTGGCGACTACAAAACCTGTTTTGTTTTTTGCTTCCCGCATCAGGGCAAGATGGCCCTCATGCCAGTACCCCATGGTAGGAACAAAACCGATAGTGGTTCCCCGGCTCCGCAGTTCTCTCACCAGGGATCTCATTTCATTAATACTGTGAATTAACTGCATATTCCCTCCCAATAACTACCAGCAAAGTCTTTCCGGTCAGCCCTTTTCCACTTCGAAGCAATGTTCGGGGCCGGGAAATTTTCCTGTCTTAACGTCAGTTTTGTACTGAGTGACAGCTTCCACAATTTCCTGATGCAAAGAGGCATACCTCTTCACAAATTTGGGCGACAGGTCTGAGTACAGGCCCAGAAGGTCGTGAATAACGAGAACCTGGCCGTCACATCCCACTCCTGCCCCAATGCCAATGGTGGGGACATCAACCCGTTCGGTAACCATCCTGGCCAGAAATGCCGGAACACATTCCAGGACTATGGCGAAGACTCCCGCATCCTGCAAAGCCAGCGCGTTATTGAGGATAACCCGGGCGGTTTCCTCGTCCCTTCCCTGCACCCGGTAACCGCCGAGTTTGTTAATTGACTGAGGGGTTAATCCGAGATGCCCCATCACCGGAATACCCGCGTCATTGATGGCTTTAACCGTGTCGGCAATTTCCCTTCCCCCTTCGAGTTTGACGGCATTTGCACCCGCCTCCTGGAGGAATCGGCCCGCGTTTCTGACACTTTCACTGACCGAGATCTGATAGGACATGAACGGCATATCTGCCACTACCAGCGCGTTTTTGGTACCCCTTGAGACGGCTTTTGTGTGAATTATCATATCTTCCATGGTAACCGGCAGTGTAGACTCATATCCCAGCAGCACCATGCCCAGGGAATCACCTACCAGCAGCACTTCTATCCCGGCCTGGTCCAGCAGTTTGGCTGTGGAATAGTCATAACAGGTGAGAACCGTGATTTTTTCCCCGCGTTGTTTCATTTCCTTAAGCTTGACAGTGGTCACTTTGCCGTCAGACACTTGTGTTCTCTCCTTCCCGGAAAATACTGATAAGCTTTTCCGCATTAATTTTATCGATACTCCCCTTTTCGAGAGCCACGCGAACAGTATACTGCCCGAGGGTTTTATAAAGCTTTGCCAGGTCGGGGCTCAGGTTGGCTATGGCTTCCAGGTGTTTTTCCAGAGTATTGACATCCCCTCTGGCCACCGGACCCGTTAAAGATTTAACCGGTCCCAATGATTCAATATTGGCAAGGGTTCCCTTAATTAACGGCATTAACGCCTCCGTGGCCTGCTCGGTGGACATTCCAATGGCTCTGTAAATGCTCACGGCGAAATGGAAAAGAGCAACCAGGTAGTTGGAGGCAATACAGGCTCCCAGGTGATAAAGAGGTTTGTCCTCGCTTTTCATCATAAACGGCTTGCCTTCCAGGTCTTTTACAATCTGAAAGGCTGTCTCAGCCGCCTTTTCGTCACCCTGGAAAGCAAAAAACGAACCCTTAAGATTTGTGATGGCATTTTCCACGCTGGCAAAGGACTGCAGGGGATGGACAGAGCCCACGGCTGCTCCTTTTTCTCTCAGCGGGGTGAGAATGTCTGCAGGTAAAGCGCCGCTCAAATGAAAAAACACCTGACCTTCTTCCACCCTTCCCGAATCTGCCAAATTCCCGGCCACATCGCCCAACTCGCGGTCCGGGGTCGCCAGAAAAATCACTTCGGCTTGAGCCAATAATTCTTCCGGCTTCTCAGAATGACCGCAGCCAAGTCTTTTGGCCAACCTGGCGGCGGAAACGCCGGTTTTTGAGCATACCCCGGTAATAGTATAACCTTTTTGCTGCAACAACAGGGCAATTGCCGAACCGACAACCCCCGTCCCTATAACCGCCGTCCTGAACATATACGGCATCTCCTTTGGCCCCATGAAGAAACAAAAACCCCCGGACAACACCGAAAGGTTTTTGGCAATAAACTAACTGTACCTTCCGTCTCGGTCCTTGCGGCTCCAAGCGGCTCTTGGAAAATTTACGTTATACACCTGAAATCATTACAGATACCGGTGCAGTTCCAAATGGATACTACCCAGTAACATTAATTTTACCACATTTTTTGCCGAATGGAAATGCATTTTCTCTGATTAGTCAGTAAATTTGTAACCTGGTTAACTGTCCGGCCGTCCGGAAAAAGCGCCCCGCCGGCGATTTCGGCCAGGGGAACCATCACAAAGGCCCGTTCCTCCATCCGGGGATGAGGAATTGTAAGTTGTTCGGTATTCACCAGGCAGAGGTCATATAGCAGGATATCCAGGTCAATGGTTCTCGGCCCCCACCTGACGGTTCGCACTCTGCCCAGCCCGTTTTCGATGTGCTGCAGGGTTTCCAGCAGTTCCTGCGGGGACAACCCTGTTTCAATTTCTGCCACACAGTTGTAAAACCAGGGCTGGTCTTCATAACCCTCCGGTTCTGTCAGGTATAGGGAGGAAACAGCCGTAATCTTTATCTTTTTTGCCCCATCAATTAATTTCAGGGCTTTTTTTATATTTTCAACCGGTTCCCCCTGGTTGGAACCCAGACCGATATACGCCCGGGTCATTATACCTTTAGCCCCCGGACAATTTCGCAACCCATGTATTCAAAAATACCGCTGATGGGAGCATGGGGCTTGCGAACCCTGACGGTAACCTGGTCAATGCGGTAAGTCGAAAGTATCTCCTGGGCAATGGCCTCAGCCAGAGCTTCAATAAGGTTGAATGTATTTTGGGTCACAATACTTTTCACCGTAGCGTAAACGTCCGCATAATTAGGCAGGTGAGTTATGTCATCGCTGGTCCCGGCTCGCCGGAGGTCCAGGCTGAGCTCAACATCAATAATGAATTTCTGTCCCATGGCCTTTTCTTCGGGAAAAACACCATGCCTCCCGTAAAACTGCATTCCGGCAAGAATTATTTTATCCTTCCCCATACTATGGCCTCCTTACCATGGCGTCAGTCATTCTGACTACCCGTACCATCTCTTTAATATCATGGACCCTGACAATGTCTACCCCCTGGGCTATGCCGAATGCGACTGTGGCCGCAGTCCCTTCAACCCGTTCCGTTACCGGCAGGTTCAATGTGTTCCCGATCATTGATTTTCTTGACGTTCCCAGGAGGATTGGATACCCCAGGGTCTTAAACTCCCAGAGCCGGTGCATGACCTCCAGGTTCTGGTCAGTATCCTTGCCGAAACCGATTCCCGGGTCAAGGATAATATTTTCCCGCTTGACCCCCGCTGCCAGTGCCTTGTCCACACTTTCCTTAAGCGAACCCAGAATATCGTCCATCATACTGTTGTATTCGGTGCCTTTCTGGTTATGCATGAGGATAAGAGGGACGTCATCATACCCGGCAACTACCTTGGCCATCTCGGGATCAGCCTTAAGGCCCCAGACATCATTGATGATATGGGCCCCCTCAATCAGGGCCTGCCTGGCCACCTCAGCCTTATAAGTGTCAACGGAAACAGGCACATCTGTCTCCTTGACCAGCCGTTTTAAGACCGGCAGGACCCTGTCCAGTTCTTCTTCCAGGGATACCGGGACAGCCGCAGGCCTGGTGGATTCCCCGCCGATATCAATAATATCAGCACCCTGCTCAACCATTTCCAGGGCATGTTTGACGGCAGTGTCCAGGTCAAAAAACTTGCCCCCGTCAGAAAACGAATCAGGGGTCACATTCAGGATTCCCATAATGATAGTCCGCTGCCCCAGGGGAATCTGGTACCCCCGGCAGTTTAACCCGGATTTCCGGCAGCTGGTGTCCAAATTGTTCAGAGTTTGACACAGCAAATCCGCCAGTTTGGCCAAACCGAAAGGCTGGGCCTTCAGTTTGGCAATCAGCCTGTTAAACTGCTTCACCGTACCCATCAACAGGACATCGGTTTTATCTACCGAGAAATTGCCGACCCCCCTGCTGACAGCCGCTTCTCCCCCTTTGGACAGCATTTCCTGTTTTAAAATAACCGCTGCCCTGGTCGGAACATTTTCCACTTTGATGACGCGGTGCACTGCCTTGGCTGTCATTATACTGATGCCGGGGGCGTCCGCTCCTATAAGGGCCAGTTCCTTTTTGGCCTGGGCCGCATCGTCTATCTGAATCGCCCGGACTCTTAACACCTGTCCATACCTCCCGAGTGGTAATATAAATTAAAATTTATTTCAGTAGATCAATACCCGGCGGCCTGTCTCCATCTCATCATACTTGTAACACTCATCACCGGCTGCACACCGGGAACACATCCTTGACAGGTTATCTGCCCTGTACAGGTATTCTCCCAGCAGGGACATATTTTCTGTCCTTCGCCGGTGTTCTCTGATGGCGGTGGTTATAATCCTTACTTCCGCGGGGTTAAACCCGGCCTTGGCCAGCAGTCCTGCAGCCAGTTCGGCGCTCACATCCGAATGGTCTTCCCCTGTATCATATTGTTTCCAGCGTCCGATGTCATGTAGCAGCGCCGCGGCGTAAATAAGTTCTCTGGCCAGCTTCAGATGTAGATCGTTCTCCTCCGTAAATCTTTTGATGGCCCCGCTTTCCAGCAGCAGGATATATGTTATCCGGGCCACATCCAAAAAATGCTGGAAGTCATGCCGGCAGAATTTCCTGTTTTCTTCCCTGGTCCTGATCTGGCTAACCCAGTCTCTGTAAAATGGGTCCTCCAAAATCGCTTCCACCCTGGTCAAGAGGCCCCCCTCCCCCTGTCATCTCTAAATAACTATAGTTTGCTTTGCAGTAACTTACTTTATTAGACACATTCGGCAGAAATCCTGCTGTTAAAAGAATATGAAATGCTTTGGAAAAAGAAGGATTTATTCCGGCGCTTGTTGAATAGCTAAGCAATGACTGGCCCGTTCCGGAGGATAAAGAATGGATAACGTAGTGTTTTGGGTGCCGGGTGTCCCGGTTACCTTCGCCACAGCAGGAGAATCTCTGTGGAAGCGGGAGCTGGAAACCAAGCTGCCTGCTCCGACGGTAAAGACTTTCAACGGAGTTCGCCTAAAGTTTATTTTACCAACACTGACACCTCACAATCATCCGGTTGACATAGATAATTTGTGTGAGCCGGTCTTTTCCGTTTTGGTTGGCAAACTGGGGTGGTTTGACACAAAACGGCCCAACATCAAGTGGTGGCGGGCAACTAAAGTCAGCGGCAAGCCCACCGGGGTGAAACTGGTCCTGGAAACCAGATCGGCGCCTGAAATGGTAAAGGAGTTTGGGCAACCCTTTTTCATCTATCACGGGGCAATTCCGGAGAAGGCTTCCGACACTGTAATTCCGGAAAACATTAAGCCTGTAAAGCCCTTGCGAAAACCCCAGATCAATGACAGATATATGGTCCGTTTACAATTCGGCGGAAGTAAAATTAACATTGGGGATATTGCCACCGGAAAGGTGAAAACAATTATTGACGGTCTTTACCCGCTGATCGGGGGTAACCCGGGCGCGCCGGAGGACTGGAGAATTCACGTCCTGCAGGTTGAAAAAGGAGTTACATTTGTAAAGGAAGGTTACGTGTTCATAAGTATCTGGAGATATCATGAGCGGGACAGTGCTTAGCAAAGGGGCTGTCCCAAAAGAAAGAAGGCAGGTTTAAACCTGCCTTTGCATATTTCCTGCTTTAGAACAGTCCGCTTACCTCGCCGGTATTTACGTCCACGTCCACTCTTCTGTAAGCCGGGTCGGAAGCGGTACCAGGCATTAAGCTGATGTCTCCGGCCATCGGGCAGAGGAACTTGGCGCCGCTGTAAACCAGAACGTCCCTGATGGGGAGAGTCCAGCCCTTGGGTACACCCTTCAGTGTGGGGTCGTGGGAGAGACTGAGGTGAGTCTTCACCATCATGGTCTGGTAATCGGCGAACTGCGGGTCTGACTCGAACCTCTTGGCCTTGGCTTCGGCCACCGGCGACCAGCTTACACCGTCGGCGCCGTAAACTTCCTTGGCGATCATTTCTACGCGCTGGCGGAGAGGCATTTCCAGCGGGTAGAGAGGTTTGTAGTTGGAAGGCTCGTTGCAGGCATCCAGTACAACATCAGCCAGCTCGGCAGCGCCCTCGCCACCGTACATCCAGTGGTTGGATACGGCAGCACGGACTCCCATTTCGTTGCACAGCCTCTTGACCAAGTCCTGCTCGGCCTTGGTATCAGTGTAGAAAGCGTTGATGCACACAACAGGAACGATACCGGACTTCTTGACCACGTTGATCATATGACGGAGGTTCTCGAAGCCCTTCTCGACCAGCGGCAGGTTCTCCTGAGTATACTCCGGCGGCAGGGGGCGTCCAGGAGCAACAGCCGGACCGCCGCCGTGCATCTTGAGAGCCCTGACGGTGGCAACGATAACCGAGACGTTCGGGATATTACCGCTCAGGCGGCATTTTACGTTCCAGAACTTCTCGAAACCGATATCTGCGGCAAATCCGGACTCGGTTATAACGTAATCGAACAGTTTCAGACCCAGGCGGTCAGAAATAATGGAGTTCTGTCCGATGGCGATATTAGCAAAGGGCCCTGCGTGGATAAGTACCGGCTGGCCTTCTACCGAGTAACAGAGAGTCGGGTTGATGGTGTTCCGCATCCACGCGGTCATAGCGCCGGCAACATCCAGGTCGGAAGTGGTAATCGGTTTGCCGGTCCGGTCATAAGCGACAGTAATCTTGCCGATACGGTCTCTTAAGTCTGCCAGGTCCCTGGAAACGGCAAGAATAGCCATTAATTCGGAGCTAACGGCAATTCCGAACCTTGATTGCATCGGGTACCCGTCTTTCTTGCCGCCAAGACCGATGATAATGTTGCGCAGGGCCTGGGCGCAGAAGTCAATTACCCAGCCCATTTCAACATTTTTGGGGTCGATATCCAGACGGCGCAGGCCGCGTTTGGCCAGCTCTTCGTCAGTATAGTTGCACTCGTGCTGGTAGCGGGAGGTTAGAGCTACCATGGCGAGGTTGTGAGCGTTCATAATATCATTGATGTCACCGGTCAAGCCCAGGGAAAACTCGGTCATCGGGATAAGCAGGGCGTTTCCGCCGCCTGCCGCCGTGCCTTTAACATTCATGGTCGGACCGCCGGAAGGCTGGCGCAATGCTCCACCGACATTGTAACCTTTGACTCCGAGTCCCTGAATAAGGCCCATGGAAACGGTGGTTTTCCCTTCACCCAGCGGGGTAGGAGTAATAGCGGTAACTTCGATGTATTTGCCGTCCGGTTTATCCTTTAGACGGTTCATTATCTTGATGAAATCCAACTTGGGGGTCTTGCCGTAAGGAATCATCTCATCCTTCTGGAGCCCTAACTTTTCAATCCACTCCTCGGGAGTAGGAAGATACTTCTCAGCCTCCTGGGCTATTTCATAGTCCTTAAACTTGGTTGGGTCCATCGACCTTGGATTGTAAGGCATTCAATAATCTCTCCCTTCGATTCTTTTTATTTTTTGTTTGACAACCGTTTAAAAATGCAAGATTACCCTCTTGCTAAACATTAACCCCCCCTTTTTGACATAAGATAAACTTTATTGTTCCGGCAAACCGAATTGATTAAACCGGTACTGTTAATGAAAAGATTCACAAACTCTTACTCCCGCTAATGGAGAACACATTAATAGTTGAACTTTTTACTCAGCCTTATTTATATTCGCGACTTTTCTAAAATCTCCTGCCATTAAAGACAAAATATTTAAAAAATTAATAATCTTTCTTACCGAGGAAGCAGGCAACTGGCCCGCCACTTTCTAACATATATTCCACGTTATCCAAATAGAACTACCCGGATTTTTTTTCTTCGTTCTTTTTCATGAATTTTTCCTTGTTAATAATGAACCGCTCATGAATTCCTTCTCCTATTTTCTCCTTGGCGTCAAAAGCTTCTACCTTGAAAACCAGCCTTTTTCCATCTATTTCGGTCAGTTCGGACCTGGCTATCACTTCCATGCCCAGCGGAGTCGCCGCAATATGGGAAGAACTGATTTTAATCCCCACCGTGGTATGCCCTTCCGGGAGATAAGGCTCTACCGAAGACAAAGCTGCGTTTTCCATTAAAGCGATCATCGCCGGCGTGGCAAACACAGGTACCCCGCCGCTTCCCAGCGCTATGGCAGTGTTGCCGTCCGAAACTGTCGCCCTGGCTTCCCCCTGAATACCGGTTTTTAAAGAAGTTTTCATCGTCACACCTCCATAAAACTGTTTTCGGAGTAATAGTAAGATTCGGGATATTTAGGAAAAATCCTGCCTGGAATCATAAATTAATGGGGCTGTCCCATAAGTAACTGGGCAGCCTTTCTTTTTAGTTATGAAAGCCAGGGAGTGGCAGA
>DYZU01000077.1 GCA_022735835.1 Thermincola sp.
CCATAAGTAACTGGGGCAGCCTTTCTTTTTAGTTATGAGAGCCAGGGAGTGGCAGATATATTCCTCCCCGACGGCAACAATTCAGCTTGTCACCGGCTCCCGCATTCGCGGATCGCCGACAAGCGGACATTAGACTCGTCGTTCCGGAACATATCTGCCACTCCCTCGTATTTATGGTCAAAAAATAGAGCAATGCCCCGTTTACTTATGGGAGTGATGCTGGCAGGTGGAAACAACCCTGACTTTCTTCTCCTTTAGTAATAGTATAACATATATGAACCATACACACCATTTAGAGGTCTTATTTGACCGTTGGGTTCAAAATCAAGACAAATTACAGAAAATTTATTACCACTTTTAAAGAATTTACAATTGTATTAAACATTGGTTAGCATGATCAGAAGGTTTATTTTTGCAGTAAAGAGTCCTGTTAATACTTAGTAAAAGAAAAAAAGGAATAAACCAGTTTAATCCAACTTTGCTAATTTTATATAGGCTTTGATAACCAAGGGGAGATTCGAAATCATGGTAAAAGCCGCAGAACATAAAATTGAAGAGTTTACTATTACCCGAGAACCTTTTTACATGCCGTTGGGGAATGAAGTGGAAATGTTTGAACAGGCTTACGCCGGGAAACTGCCGGTTATGTTAAAGGGCCCTACCGGGTGCGGGAAGACAAGGTTTCTTCAGTATATGGCATACCGGCTGGGAAGGCCGCTGATTACCGTAGCGTGTCACGAAGACCTGACTGCCAGTGACCTGGTGGGGAGATACCTGTTAAAAGGCGGGGAAACGGTCTGGAATGACGGGCCGCTTACTACGGCCGTCAAAATAGGGGCGATTTGCTATCTGGATGAAGTGGTGGAAGCCCGGAAGGATACCACCGTGGTAATCCATCCTCTCACTGATGACCGGAGGATCCTGCCGGTGGAAAAAAAAGGGGAGCTTCTGATTGCCCCGGATGAATTTATGCTGGTGGTATCATACAACCCCGGCTACCAGACCTTCCTGAAAGACCTTAAACAAAGTACCAAACAGCGTTTTATAGCCATGGATTTCAACTACCCGCCGCCGGAACTGGAAAAGGAAATACTGGTGCGGGAAACGGGTATAAATGAAAACACGGCCGGGAAACTCATCGAACTGGCCCAGAAGATACGAAACCTGAAAAACCGGGGGTTGGAAGAGGGAGTCAGTACCAGGCTGTTGATATATACCGGCCAGCTGATCAAGCAACGGATCGGTATCATGGACGCCATCCAGGCCGCCCTGATTAAGCCTATTACCGATGATGACGCCATGCAGGCAAGTTTGGAGGAAATCGCCGTCTCAATTTTCAGTTAGGTGGTGCAGTAATGAGCGGTGACAGATACGGTGAATTTGCGGAAAAGTACCTGAAGGCTTTACAGGAAGATGAACGCCGGGAAATTTTGCATTACCTGGGAAGCCTGCAGGATGAGGATGCCGAATTAATAGTGGATACAGGCAGGCTGTTTCACAAATCCAGCGCCGTTAACGGCACGTGGTACTGGCGGACGGTCCGGGCCATAGCTCAGGAATTGGAAGAACCCGAGTTGAGAATTTGGCTGGCGGAAGGCGCCATGATATGCCGCGGCAGCTGGGAATGCGGCTTGTCCTTTCTGAAGGCAAGCCCTGAAATACTTAAGATTGTCGACAGGGCCACATTTCTGAACTGGTTAAAAATAGGCAGAATTCTGGTCAGGTTCAGCAATCAGGAGGCCAACTGGTATTTTAAAAACAGTGACAGTGTCTTGGGTAAACTGGAAACAGCTGAACAACAGCTGCTCACCGGCTGGGTTTTAAAAATTTTGGAGTATTCGTGGCAGGCAGCCACCGCATGCTTTAAGTCATGGCCGGAAATAACCCGCGGTCTGGAACACGGTTTGCAAGAAAAATTGCTGGAATCAGGCTTAAGGTTGGCCGCAGACTTTTCCGCAGAAGCGGATTCCTTTTTCCTGAATGTACCTGCGTTTTTACAGAGGGCCGGATATGATTTCCTGGCTCAATGGATAGAAGCGGCGTACCTGATCAGGAACGGTCAACGCGGAGTTGTGGGAGCATTTTTCAGGTCATCGCCCGGCCTGGTAGAAAAACTGGCAGAAAAAACAGATAAATCTGAGCTGGGCGAGAAGATTTCCCGGACCGCCTTGATGGGAGACAGGCTGGCTGCCATGGACGGCAGGGTTGCGGGGGAGTTTTTCGCCAGAATCCCCCAGGTTTTGCGAACCCTGGAGTGGCCGGAAATAGAAAAATGGGTAGTTTTGATTGAAGACGTGAACCAAAAATATTCCGCTGAAGGGGCGCTGGAGTTTATCAGGAGTTCTCCGGAAATACTCCGGCAGTTAGATATCAATGAACTGGCCGGGTGGGTCCGGTATGGTTTGGAGACTATAAAAAACGACCAAAAGTTAGCCTACTTTATGCTGAAATCCCAGGAAAGCCGCGATGCGGTTGCCAGGTTAAGGAGCGGCCTGTACCTGGAGTCTGTGAAAAAGATACTCCTGCTGTATTATGAAGGTTTGACCGGAGAGAGTTTGGTCATCAGAAACTCCTCCGATTTGCCGGGGAGAATTCACGGGGATGACAGGCTGTTCGGGACACTGGATACCAGGAGAGTATATCTTCCCGATGTGGTCAAGTTATTTGACAGCGACCGGGAGAACCTCCTGTTTTACCGGGTCATGATGATGCATCTGGCAGCTCACCGGGAGTTCGGCACCTTCGCCTTAAACAAGGAAGAAATCAAGGAACTGGCGGTTGATCCTGACCTGGGATTCCTTTTTGAATATATTGAGGACAACCGCGTGGATTACCTGGCCGTCAAAAATTATCCGGGGATTCTCCGGGACATCCGGTTCCTGCTGTCAAGAGAAAAGGATAACGACAGCCCAAAAGTTATGGCAGAAGATATCTTTTTTTGCCTGAAGTACTGGCTGTGGTCCGAAGAAATGAATCTTGGCGGCCTCTTGCCGGGCGAGGTGAAGGCCGAGATAAATGCGTTTTGGAGTAAAGTGCGGGAAACAGGGGCCAGTGCAAAAGAGTCGCTGCTCCTGGCCCGCAGGCTGTTGAGAATTTTACCGGGCGGGGAAATCCGGAAGAACCGTGTTATCCGGCAGAACAATCTGAGATACAGGGGTAAGCTCAAATATGACCTGGTTTATACGGCCGTTGAACTGGATGAAGAGCTTAACCAGGTGCGGGAAACCGCCGGAAATCAGAATAACGGCATATTTGATGACGGGGAGCCGGCCCAGTTCGAAGAAGCCGCCTTCGCGCCGGATGAACAGATTAATCTGAACAGTGATTTTTACCTGTGGCTGAAAAAACTGCTTTCTGCGTTTTATGAGGATGAAGAAAACCCCTACCGGATGATTGCCTTTTATGACGAATGGGACCGTACGCTGAACGATTATAAGAAAGACTGGTGTAAGGTCCGGGAAATTCTCCTGAAACCAAGCACCGGCAGGTTTGTGACTCAGACTTTGCAGGAGCATTACGGCATGGTCAGCACTCTGAAAAGGTATTTCGGAATGTTGAGGCCCGACAGGTTCCAGAGATACCGGCGGCAGGAGGATGGGGAGGACGTCGATATTGATGCCGTAATTGAGGCCATGGCAGAAAAAAGGGCCGGGGTGTCACCGGGGGGCGGTTTCTATATACGGAGGGACAAAAGGGAGCGCGATGTGGCGGTAGGATTTTTGCTGGACCTGAGCTACTCAACCGAAGAAGTCATTTCCGAAACCGGGAAAACTCTTTTGGATGTGGAGAAAGAAGCAGTTATCGTGATGGCGGAGGCGCTGGAGGTTCTGGGCGACAAATACGCGATCTACGGGTTTACCAGTGACGGGCGGGATAAAATAAATTTCTATGTGGTCAAGGATTTCGAGGAGCCTTACACCACGGAAGTCAAACAAAGGTTTGGCGGACTCCGGAGCTATGGAATGACAAGACTGGCGGCGGCAATAAGACATGCGGTGTTTAAGGCGGAAAGGATTCAGGCTGCTGTCAAAATCTTAATCATCTTGAGCGACGGGCGCCCGTTTGATTTCGATTATAACAGCGGGCTGACAGCGGACTATGAGGAATTGTACCCTGAAACGGATACGCGGATGGCGCTGAGGGAAGCCAAAATGAAGGGTGTCAACCCGTTCTGCATTACGGTGGACAGCAAGGGAAAGGAAT
Source organism: Thermincola sp. (assembly GCA_022735835.1). Classification (GTDB taxonomy): domain Bacteria; phylum Bacillota; class Thermincolia; order Thermincolales; family UBA2595; genus UBA2595. The sequence continues at coordinate 4,204 of DYZU01000077.1, forward strand.
ACCTTGAATACATTTTCGGCAATGTAAGTTACATAATTATTGATGATGTACAGGCCTTGCCGACAAAACTGACGGAAACCTATAAAAACCTTACTACTTAAACTGACGGAAATGTGACCGCCTTATTAAATTAAGAGGTGATGTGCCTTGGCAGAACTGGAAAAATACCGGAGCTTGGAGAAATTTGCTTTGGAAGAAGGAGCATACCGGGCCAAACTTATTGAAGCGTCGGGAATAGTAATTGATGATCGGGTCCGCCTGAAATGCCAGGTTCCGGTCTGCAAGGATTTCAACAACCACCTCTTGTGCCCACCGCATACCGTTCCTGTCGAGAAATTCAGGTCACTTTGTGCCCAGTACCCCGCGGCTTTAATTATCCAGGTGAAAAGCCAGGGGTTTGCAGAAACAGATCTCGTCGCAGCCGAGAAAAAACTTCACTCTATCATTAATAAAACTGAAGGGAGGGCATTGACGGAAGGAAATTATTTAGCCAGCGGATTTATTGCCTCGTCGTGCAAGCTTTGTCCGGAATGTGTGGGGTACCGTTCCAACCTGCCATGCCGGCGCCCCTTTGAAGCGCGGCCCAGCATTGAGTCAATGGGCGTGGATATCTACAAAACCTGTCTCAATGCAGGCATCGGGTTTTCATTGGGTTTATCGTCAGAAGTTGTGTTCAGTGGGTTACTCTTATTGGATTGATGTGTTCAATCCGGAAAAAATGTTTAGGAGGGGTATTTTGTGGCAGTTAAAGAATTTAAGCCTGAAATGACTGGTTTGGAAAGAGCGCTGGCGGCGCTCCAGTACAAGAAGCCGGACCGGGTTCCGGTCGCGTCACTGGTATGCGGCGCTTCCCGCCGGGTGCTGGGCGTAACATATGACAAGTGGTCCCAGGACGCCGAATTGATCGCCGAGTCATTGATCCAGACACACAAGATAATGAACAACGAGTTTGACATTTTTGTCATGCTGGTTGACCTTTCCGTGGAGGCCGGAACCTTTGGCCAAAACGTTATTTATCCTATTGAGAGTACCGCTTATGCCGATCCTAACAATCCCATCATTAAGACTGTGGACGACTACAGGAGAATAGAACCGGTTAACCCCAGGGAAGCCGGACGGATGAAAGTGGTTATTGAGGCAACCCACCGGTTAGCCAAGGAAAAAGGCAAGGAGTACGGCATCTGCGGATTTGTCTATGCGCCGCTGGGTGTTATCGGGGCCATGAGGGGCCATGAAAGGATGTTTGTTGACTGTATCAAGAACCGTGATGCCCTTATTGAGTGCTGCGAAATTATAACTCCTGTCCTGGAGGAGTATGCCGTGGCCCAGCTGGAAGCCGGCGCTCATGCCATTGTCCTGGATACACTCTATGCTTCCGCTTCCATTATGAGCCCGAAGATGTGGGAAGCCATTGAAGGTCCCTTTGCCAAGAGGATTGCCGACCGGATTAAGAAGGCCGGCGGGGCCGTGGTACTGCACAACTGCGGGGGCGGAATCTACTTTGACGTCCAGCAGAAATGGACCGATCCAATCGCCATTTCCCATGCCTATCCGGCTGCAGACTGCAAGACCTGGGAAGAGCATGCGGCCAAGTGGGGCAAAAAGATTGTATCAATTGGTTACTTAACCCCGGCCCATGTCGGTATGCTTTGGAGCGAAGAACAAGTCATGGAAGAAGCCCGTAAGTGTATAGAGACCTTTAAGGACTGCGACGGCGGATTTATCCTTTCAACCGGCTGCGAGTTCCCGCCCAACGGTTCTCTGGTTAACGCCTACGCAATCATTAAGGCCGCCAAAGCCTATGGTTCCTATATTTAGAACTGATCCAGCCTGATTCCGCGGCAGGACTCCGCTGACTATTACCGTCCTTAAGGGGGTGTAAAAATGAAAATAAAAATTATCAGCGGATTTTTAGGGGCCGGGAAAACAACATGTGTCAAAAACGTGCTCAAAAAAGCGGACGGCGACATGGCCGTCATTGTAAACGAATTCGGAGACATAGGAATTGACGCCGAAACCCTGACTAGGGGCGATGTAGTGGATATGGTGGAACTGCCCAGCGGATGTATCTGTTGCACCCTGAAAAATGACCTTGTTTCGGCGGTCAAAGAAATCAAAACCAAGTTTAACCCCAAACGGCTGATCATTGAACCTTCGGGATTGGCGGTGCCTTCAGGGATCCTGGAGGGGCTGGAACCGATCAAAGAAGAATACGGCCTGGAAGTGGAGGCTATTGTTGGCATTATTGACGCTGACAGTTTCCTGGCCAATATTCACTCCGGTTTGTTCGGTGATTTTTATACAGACCAGCTGGCCAATTCCGACATCATCATGATTAATAAAGTTGATTTAGTCAATGAAAGAACTATCAAAGCCATCGAAGAAGAACTCCGCAAGTACAATTCCCATGCCGTTCTGCTGACCACGGTAAACTGCGAGGCAGAAATCCCCGAGTTTATAAGAGAACATGGTTCGGATTATGTGCACCTGCATTTTGACCATGACTTCGATTCCCTGGCCATTACTTCTGATAAGGCATTTGACCACACACTGCTGGAAGAGGTCATGGAAGAAATGAAAGCCGGCAAATATGGCGACATATACAGGGCAAAGGGGATTTACAAAACAAGCGGCGGCGGATGTGAGAAAATGGATTATGTTCAGGGGAATTATGACTTTGCAGAGTTCCCCGAATGTAAAGAAAGCAAGCTGATTTTTATCGGTAAAGACTTTGACCGCAAGGCTCTGGAGAAAAGACTGGAAGGTTAACGGCGGACAGAGGAAAGAGAAAATTCAAATTTAAAAGGAGGAATTGGATAGTGGCTAGTGCAGAAAGAGAAAAGGAGCTATTTCAGGCTTTAAAGCAAGGAGTTATCGATTATGACGAGGACGCCGTAAGGGAAGCTGCCCAGGCTGTTGTCGACGAGGGTATTGATGCCTACAAGGCAGTATTTGAAGGCCTGGTGGAGGGAATGAACGAGGTAGGAAGACTGTATGAAGAGCAGGAATACTTCGTGCCCGAGATCCTGATGTGCGCCGATGCGCTATACGCCGGCCTGGACATCTTAAAACCCCATATCGAAAAGAAAGACATGGGAGTTAAGGGTACGGTAGTAATGGGGGTTGTGCAGGGCGATGTGCATGACATAGGCAAAAACATTGTGAAGATGATGTTTGACGTGGCCGGGTTTGAGGTCCATGACCTGGGCCGGGACGTACCCCTGGAGAAGTTCGTGGAGGAACAACTGCGCACCGATTCCGACCTGCTGTGCCTTTCTGCCATGATGACCACCACCATGGTAGGGATGCCGGAAATTATCAAGAGGGTCAAGGAGAAGAACCCCAAGTGCAAGATTATGATCGGCGGGGCGCCCGTATCTGAGGACCTGGCTGACAAGTGGGGCGCCGACGGCTTTGCCAAGGACGCCAACAACGCCTTGAAAGAGGCCTTGAACATGGTGAAGGCACTGAAAGACATGTAAAAAGAGGGTCTGACGCGGTCAGACCCTCTTTTTATGACCTGTTGATTACCGTGTTACAAAAGAAAAGGAAGTCATATAATAAAATGATCCTTTTTAAATGGGGTTTGGCATATGAGGGTGATGACCTACAATGTTCACTCCTGTATCGACATGCAAAAGAAAAACAGCCTTTGGCGGGTAGCCGGCCTGATAAAACAGGAGCGTCCTGCCGTAGTGGGATTGAACGAAGTCGAATGCTTCAGCCCGCGCACGCGTTTTGCCAACCAACCCAAACGCCTGGCGGCAGCCCGCGATATGCTGTATTCTTACGGACCTACCTTGAAGCTGGGTCCGATTGGGTTTTTCGGCAATGCCATTTTGTCCCGGTACCCGATCCTGGAAACCAAAAACTTCTCTCTCCCCAGCAGGCGGGAAACCAGGTGCTGCTTAAGGGCGAGGCTACGCACGCCTCGCGGATATATTACGGTTTTTTCCACTCACCTGGGTTTAAACAGGGAGGAAAGGTTTAAGCAGATCGATGAGTTGGCACGACTTGTGAAAACGGAAAAGAACCCGGTTATCCTCATGGGTGATTTTAACTGCGGGACCGACCAGTTGGCCCCGCTGTATGATTTATTGAAAGATGCCGGGGCAATGTTTGGGTCCAGGCTGACATATCCATACGACAAACCTGTTGACAGGATTGATTATATCTTGGTTTCGCGGGAGATAACGTGTAAAGAGCTTTACATCCCTTACAGTGATGCGTCGGACCATTTACCTGTGATTGCGGAACTCGAGTTGCCGGATTAATTTATTTACAAAAGATACAAAAAGAGGAAATGTGATAAAATATATGGAATTAACAAATTATGAAGATGCAAAAACCGCGCCAGCCGTCCGGGCGGTAAAAGTTCGTTTTGGCAATGTGCGTTATCCGCAATCAGCATTGTAAAATTTATTGACAGGCTAATAAAAGAAACTTTATTATATATACAAATTAAAAACTGGGCAAAGGAAGATAAGCGTGGAAATTGATTTGCTAGATGTAATCAGAAATTCTATAAATGAGATTTTAGCGGGTTTATATGATTCAGTGAGAATAATCGAAGTCAGGACCCATGATCAATACGTATTAACTCCCTCCGGTAAAATTGAAAAGCAGGATATCTTTTGTCATGAATTTTGGGATCGGGAAAACCCCTGCAAAAACTGTCTTGCCCAGAGGAGCAAAAATACGAAAGGTATCCAGGAAAAAGTAGAGGTCTATAAGAATAAAGTGTACCTGGTAGTTGGGCTGCCTATTGCCGATGGAGAGTATATTATAGAAATTGTAAAAGATATCACTGATCTGGTTACTGCCCGGGAAGAGATTATGTTTCAGTGTGAGGTTTTACGGGAACAGTTGGAACAGGTTGCCCGGACGGCCTATACGGATGCTTTGACCGGTATTTGGAACCGCCGCTATATCGAGGAGAGGTTTCCCAACGTCCTTCACAGAGCCAATAGTTTAGGCAAAAAGATATCAGTGTTTATGATAGATATAGACCATTTCAAGGCTGTCAACGATACATACGGCCATACCAACGGGGATGAAGTGTTACGTAGAGTAGCCGGGATTTTGCAGCGCGGGATACGGGGACAGGACGCAGCGGCCAGATACGGTGGGGAAGAGTTCTGTGTAATCCTCTACGATGTTTCCGAAGAAGTGGCGGTAAAAATTGCTGAACGTATAAGAGAACAGGTAGCTCAGGAAGATATTCTGCTCGAAGGGGAAAAAGTCAAGGTAACTATCAGTACCGGGGTTGCTTTCAGCGGACCGGGCATTTCGGCGGAACAACTTATGTCAACGGCTGACCGCCGTCTGTACCGGGGAAAAGAGTTGGGGCGCAACCGGGTGATTTGGAACGATGATTAAACCATGCAGGGTGGTGATGGACATTTGACACATGTAAACAGTCTGACGGATGAACTGGAAAAAATGGCTAAGTCGCGCGGCATTGACCTGTTTGGCGTTGCGGATTTATCTTTGGCAAGTAATTATATTGTCCAACAGGGAGGGAATGCCCTGGGTCGATATGACCGGGCAATTTCCCTCGGTCTCAGACTTTCCGGGCCAATCGTTGATTTTGTCTGGGAGCGGGACAATGCCACTCTTCTGAATAGTTATTATCATCATGTGTACCAGGTTGTTAACCCTTTTCTGGACAGCATTGCCCTGCTGATAGCGGGCAGGCTGCAGAAGGCCGGTTTTGACGCCTTACCGGTGGCGGCCTCCTTGATCACCGATGACCGGAGCCTGCAAGGGCTTTTTTCCCACAAACTGGCGGCAAACCTTGGCGGATTGGGGTGGATCGGCAGAAGCTGCCTGCTGGTCACTTCCGATTTCGGTCCCCGGGTAAGGTTTGCCACTGTTTTAACCAATGCCAAACTTGCCACCGGCAGGCCTGTGGAAAACGGCTGCCAAAACTGCCGGGCCTGTGTGGAAAACTGCCCTGCAGGGGCTTTTACCGGCCGGCCTTTTGTTCCCGGGGAACCAAGAGAAAAGCGGTTCGATGCCCATAAATGCAATACTTACCTGGCACAGCAGAAAGAACGGCACGGCGCTTCGGTGTGCGGGATTTGCGTATACATATGCCCCCATGGGAAGGCTTCCAAATAGCTGGATATGGACACGGTTTGAAAAACGAAACTACTGTTATTATAAAGAAATGGTAAATGGGTCCTGAGCGGAGAAGGACCCGTTTACCTTTTTATTTTCTCTGTGCCATTTTTCATCAGAATAACCTTTTTATGTAGAATTGATTAAAAATTAACGGTATTGTCCATAATAAAGCTGGGTATAATCGGGAAGGAGGTTAAAGAAGTGAGAAAAATTGCTTTAATAAGCATGATCGTGGTTGCCATGCTGTTTAACACTTGTTTCATCGCTTATGCCGGCGGGGAAATAAATTATGGGGAAATAAATTATACAGTAAAACCCGGTGATACCCTGTATGGAATTGGGAGGAAGTTCGGTTTAAATTACCGTTCAATAATGGGCAACAACAATCTGGAGTCAGTGACTATCTTCCCAGGGACGAAACTGAATATCCCCGGCGGGCGGATAAATGTCCATGTGGTCAAACCAGGCGACACTCTTTACAGGATATCCAGAAAATACGGTGTAACGGTAGCTGCTTTAAAAGTTTCCAACGGGTTATCGACTTCATTTATCAGCCCCGGTATGAAGTTACTGGTTCCAATTTCCGGTGTCCGACATGAAGAAGTCCGCGTAAGGCCGGTTATGAGTGGGATAAGTTCCTTCAGCAAAAACGATATACGTTTATTGGCCAGGCTGATTCATGCCGAAGCCCGGGGAGAATCCCTGGAGGGACAAATAGCCGTAGGAGCGGTAATAATTAACAGGTTAATGAGCGATCGTTTTCCGGGAACTATCAGGGAAGTCATCTTCCAAAGGACTAACGGGGTTTACCAGTTTACTCCAGTTCAGAACGGGCAGATTAACCTGGAACCGAACCAGGCAGCGTTTTATGCGGCAGAACGGGCTATAAAAGGAGAAGACCCCACCGGCGGAGCGCTGTTCTTTTACAATCCTGAAACCAGCTCCGACCGCTGGATTAAAACACTGCCTGTGACAAAGGTAATTGGCAACCATGTATTTGCGAAGTAAAAAACTTGCAGGTTCCTTTGGGACCGGGGGCTGTTGAAGATTGTTCAACAGCCTTTTGCTATTATTCCAGATGAAAAAAGTGAGGGGTTAGGAAGGTTTTTATGCCAAAAGGGAAGAACTATTGTTATGAGACCTTAACTAAGGAGGGGTAGTGTTGCCTTCAGATGTTTTTTTTGCCGATATGAGGACCAAGCAGGGCTTAAGTTTATTGGACAAAGTGGAAAGACTGTTTGAACGCGCCGGATTCCAAAACTTTATTCAACCCCGGGATCTGGTGGCGGTCAAAGTCCATTTCGGAGAAAAGGGCAATACAGCATATATCAGACCCCAGTTCGTACGGCGGGTAGTGGACAAGATTGCGGAGAGAGGCGGGAAGCCTTTTTTAACGGATACCAATACCCTTTACCGGGGGAGCCGGGCAGATGCCGTCGATCATCTTAAAACAGCAGTCGAGAACGGTTTTGTTTTTTCCGTGGTAGGTGCGCCGGTTATCATTGCGGATGGCCTGAATGGGAAGGACTACATCAATGTCGAGGTAAAATTAAAGCATTTCAAGTCAGTGAAAATAGCCAGTGCCGCTTACCATGCCGATGCGATGCTGGTAATTTCGCATTTTAAGGGACATGAGGCGTCGGGTTTTGGCGGCGCCATCAAAAATGTCGGGATGGGTCTGGGCAGCAGGAGCGGGAAACAGCAAATGCATTCTGACCTGCTCCCTTGGGTTACAGAGGAAAAATGTGCAGGCTGTGCCAGGTGTACCTGCTGGTGTCCGACCGGTTCCATCAAAATTGTAGATAAAAAAGCCCGGATAGATGAAAGTTTATGTTACGGCTGCGGTGAATGTACAGTCACCTGCCCGGAAAGTGCCATTGCCATCAACTGGAAAAGTGACCCGGCCACGTTCCAGGAAAAAATGGTGGAATACATGGCCGGTGTAGTCAAGAACAAAAAAGGGAAGGTCGGATATATATCTTTTGTCATGAATGTTACTCCCGACTGTGACTGCTGTGGGTGGAGCGATGCCCCCATTGTCAGCGATGTCGGCATTCTGGCTTCGACGGACCCTGTTGCTCTGGATCAGGCCTGTGTTGACCTGGTAAATAAGCAAAGGCCGCTCCATAACACCAGGTTGGACGGCCACCCGGACGCGGAGGATAAATTTGGCAGGGTTCACCCTGCGATTAACTGGAGCATCCAGTTGAGATACGCCGAGGAAATAGGACTGGGCAGCAGGGATTATAATCTGATTAAAATTTGAAAGGGGTTGCCTCAAGAGAGGCAGCCCCTAAACTTTTAAAATTCCCGCGGTTTGCAAATAATCTCTCTAATCTTGGTATCAAAAAAGTGGTTTGAGTGAGCCGGGGCTACAACCAGGGCAGTGTCGGCTCCCTCGCCGGTCCCGCCGACGGCTATCACATCCTTGCCATAGGGGATTAGACCGGCATCAAGGGCCATCCCTGTTATCTCTATGCATACCTTGACTCCCTGGCCAAACATCCGGAGAGTCTGGGCCATAATCTCGGCGGGGTAGACGCCGCCGAATTTGTTTCTTAGCGCCCTGTCCAGGCCTGCCATCAGATGAGTGGTGGTGAGAATTTTCACACCGTTTTCAGACAGCGAATTCCGCACCTCCGGCGGCATTTCATCCGTACCGGGACCTGCAAAACCGACATGATGGGTAACGCAAACCACCTGCAGCCCCTGTCCTATCAGGAGTTTTGCGGTTTCTCCGGAACAGGAGGCGACCACCACATGATCAACCTGGAGTTCTTTTGCTCTTTTGACAGCCAAAGCAACTGTCTGAGCTGTGTTTTCTTTACCTTTGACCGGCCAGTACATATTTAACCATTTCACCTCCCTGAAACGCGGCTTACTGTTTATTTTAAACCGCGGCCGCGCATTTCGCAATATTTGACGCTCCTGCATTATTAAACCTGATGGAGGTGATAATAAAAAAAAGCGTAAAGTGGGGTAATGCCTATGAGGAACCTCTGGAAAGGGGCCATAAGTTTCGGCCTGGTTCATGTGCCGGTAAAACTTTATGCGGCCACGGAAAAAAAGGATATAAAATTCAATTACCTGCATGAGAAGTGTAAAACTCCCATCAGATATGAACGGGTCTGCCCGACCTGTGAAACAGAGGTGCCCCTGGAAGAGATAGTCAGAGGGTATGAGTACGAAAAAGGTAAATATGTAATCCTGCGGGATGAAGATTTTGAGAATATTCCCCTGGAAACAACCAAAACGGTGGAAATAATGAATTTTGTCAATCTCGCTGAAATAGACCCCATCTATTTTGACAAATCTTACTACCTGGCGCCCGGAGATGGGGGACAAAAGGCTTATGAACTGCTGAAACAGGCCATGCAAAGTTCAAAAAAAGTAGCAGTGGCCAAGGTGGTGATCAGGTCAAAGGAATCGCTGGCGGTACTAAGGGTATATCAAGACGCAATTCTCATGGAAACCATGTTTTACCCGGATGAAATCCGGGCCACCCGGTTGATGCCCGAGCTTGATTATCAGGTGCAAATCCATGAAAATGAAGTAAAAATGGCCACCAACCTTGTTGAAAGCCTTACGGAGCCGTTTGCCCCGGAACAGTACCAGAACCGGTACCGGCAAGCGCTGACTGATTTGATACAGTCCAAAATTACCGGGGAGGAAGTTGAAGTTGCCCCGAAGGCTGAACCCGGTAAGGTAGTAGATCTGATGGAAGCCTTAAAAGCCAGCATTCAACTGGCCAAAGAAGAGAAAGAAAAAGCCAGGGCAAAGGAGAAAAAGAAAACAGGCAAAGGCAGGAAAACTGCCAAAAAGCTGACGTCCTAGAGAAAAATGGTTGCCATTAATACGTTCAGAAAACTTAGGCCCATGCTGGCGACTTCTGCCGAACCGTTCAATTCCAAGGATTTTATTTACGAAGTTAAATGGGACGGCTTCAGGTGTCTGAGCTACCTGGGGGAGGAGACTATCTTACAGAGCCGGAGCGGTCTCGATTTCACCCGGAAATTTCCCGAACTCGCCGGTATCAATAAGCTGGCCAGGCGACGGCCTGTCATAGTTGACGGCGAGATAATTATAATGGATGCGGGGCTCCCGTCTTTTTATGAACTCCAAAAAAGGAGTTGGACCCAAGATTCTGGCTCCATCGCCGCAGCCGCCGCCAAGAAGCCGGCCACATACATTGTTTTTGATATTCTGTATGCCGGCGGCGATAAACTGATCAGTTTGCCCCTGGCGGAACGGAGGGAAATTCTCCGCAGTCTCATAGAACCCGGTAAAAACCTGTTGCTCTCTGAGGGGATTTATGAACAGGGCGTAGAATTTTACCGCGCCTGTATCGACCGGAACCTGGAGGGGGTGGTGGCCAAGAAGCTGGACAGTGTTTATGTCCCGGGAAAGCGCTCCACCAGCTGGTTCAAGTTTAAAAAAGCTTTGGCCGGGGATTTTGTTATTTGCGGATACAAGCAAACTCACAAGGGTTCCAAACGGGTGGACTCCCTATTGCTGGGATGTTACTGCGGCGGCTCACTGGCCTTTCAGGGCATAGTGGGGGTAGGGCTGGGCGGCGTTACGGGCCAAAAGCTTTATAATTTACTGCATCCTTTGCAGCGGGATGTGCCTTTATTTGGAGTGCCCAAAGAAATCGTCCGGGGTTTAACCTGGACGGAACCGATAACCTGTTGCACGGTAGAATTTTTGGAGCCGGCCAAAGACGGGGGTTTAAGACACCCGGTATTCAAGGGGATTCGCGAGGATTTAACCCCTCAGGAGTGTTCGGGCATTGCGGGGGCCACGGTGAAAAGGGCGGATTAACAGGCGGAAGACGGGTCAAGAATTTGGGGGAGACACAGTTGAGTAAAGATACAACAGAAATAGTCATTGAAGGAAAGAAACTACGCCTGACAAATCTGGAGAAACCGATGTGGCCCGGCGACGGGATTACCAAGGCCGGGTTAATCAAGTACTATGCGGACATGGCGGACATTTTACTGCCGTATTTACGCGACCGGTTGTTTGTGATGAGCCGTTATCCCGACGGGATAGACGGGGAGATGTTTTACCAGAAAGACTGTCCTGATTACGCCCCGGACTGGCTGAACACTTTTCCCGTTTATTCGCCGGATGCCGGGAAGACCGTGAATTATATACTATGTAATGATCTGCCCACACTGCTGTGGCTGGCCAACCAGGCGTGCATAGAATTGCACATTTGGCTGGCCCGGGTCCCCAGAATAGACTGTCCCGATATTGCGGTATTTGACCTGGACCCGTTTCCGCCTGCAGGATTTAAGGATACCCTGGAGATTGCCCTGTTAATTAAAGAAGCGCTGGAACAGTTTGGATTGCATGGATATCCGAAGACCTCAGGCGCAACCGGCCTGCACATCTTTGTCCCGGTAAAACCGGAATATACTTACAAGGAAGTACGGAATTCAGTGGAGTTTATCTGCCGTCAGATCCATTCGGTTTTTCCGCAGAAGACCACTTTAGAAAGACTTGTATCCGACCGCACGGGAAAGGTTTATCTGGATTACCTGCAAAATACCCGGGGGAAAACCATGACATTTCATTACAGCCTTCGTCCCATACCGGGGGCGCCGGTTTCTGCCCCGCTTACCTGGGATGAAGTGAAAAAAGGCCGGGTTGATCCCGCCGATTTTCGTATCGACACTATTCGAGACAGGTTGGCTGATGTTGGGGATCTTTACAGCGACCTCCTCCAACCCGGACAGAGTCTGAAAAGTTTAGTAGAAATGACCTAGGCGTCGGGCCATATTTTTTACACTTAAGCAGGAAAATGAAAAGTTACCCCGAAAAAGACTAAAGACAGTTGGACGACTGTTACAAACTTATTACTGTTGGGGTGCCGGAATTGGATTCCAGGATTTTTTATGTTCTGCTGAGCATGGTTGACGGTTTGGGCCCGCGCAGGTTATCTGTCTTAGTAGACTTTTTCGGGAGCGCGGAACAGGTTTGGTATGCGGGAGAGAATGAGTTAAAGTCAGTGCCCGGCATTCCCGGGAAGGTAATATCGGAACTCGTTGACCGGAGAAAGCGTTTGGATCCCGAGAAGGAAATACAAAAGTTGGCTGACAGTGGGATAAGCGTTATTTTTGGGGATGATGCCGCATATCCGGAGATTTTGAAACAGATATACGACCCGCCAAAAGTTCTATATTTAAAAGGTAACTCCGAAGTATTGCAGGAACCGATGCTGGCCGTTGTGGGAGCGCGAAAGGCTACCCATTACGGCTTGCGGGTAGCGGAAACCATAGCCCGGGAACTGGCGGAAGCCGGCCTTTGTGTGGTATCCGGCATGGCCAGGGGAATTGACACGGCAGCCCATAAAGGAGCCTTAAGCGTCTTAAAACCTACCGTTGCGGTTTTGGGCTGCGGGGTAGACATAGTTTACCCGGTTGAAAATAAAAAAGTGATGGCGGATATAATAGAGAGGGGTGCGGTGATCAGCGAGTTTCCCCCGGGAACACCGCCGGTTGCCGGCAACTTTCCGCAACGGAACAGGCTTATCAGCGGTTTATCTCTGGGAGTCCTGGTGGTGGAAGCGGCGGAAAAAAGCGGCTCACTGATTACCGCCGATTTTGCCCTGGAGCAGGGAAGGGATGTCTTTGCCGTCCCGGGACAGGTGACCAACCGCCTGAACAGGGGGGCCCACCGGTTGATCAAACAGGGGGCCAAACTTGTTGAGGAAGCCAGAGATATTTTGGAGGAACTGGGATACCGGATAGAACCTGCCGGCCGCCCGAAAAGTGTTCCAGAGGAAAATTTGACCCGGGAGGAAAAAAAGATATATAATATTATTTTAGATGACCCGGTCAGCAGTGATATTATAATCAGCAAGACCGGCCTGAAATCATCGGAAGTTTTGTCTCTCCTGCTGGTTATGGAGATGAAAGGACTGCTCAAACAGCTCCCCGGGCAGCGCTATGTGCGAAACCATTGACTTTAAAATATATAAATTGTAATTGAGCCGCATATTTTAAAACAGAGTATTGGGCCACAGTCTCAGAATAAGTGACAGCACAGGCCGCCACAGAGGTGATAATTATGTCAAAGTACCTGGTAATTGTTGAGTCACCTGCCAAGGCAAAAACAATTGGTAAGTTTCTGGGCAAAAAGTATACCGTCAAGGCGTCAATGGGCCATGTCCGGGACCTGCCCCGGAGCCAGTTCGGAGTTGACGTTGAGCGCCGGTTTGAACCCAGATACATTACCATCAGAGGTAAAGGTGAGCTTATAAAAGAGTTGAGAACGGCTGCCAAAAAAGCAGCCAAGGTTTTACTGGCTCCCGACCCGGACCGGGAAGGCGAAGCCATAGCCTGGCATTTACAGGCTCTATTGGATATGGACGAAACGGAGAACTGCCGCGTCGAATTCAATGAAATTACAAAGGATGCCGTGCAAGCAGCCATGGAGCACCCCAGGGTAATTGACCGGGCCAGAGTCAATGCTCAGCAGGCGCGCCGGATTCTGGACCGTTTGGTAGGTTATAACCTGAGCCCGCTGCTCTGGCGCAAGGTGAAGAAAGGCCTCAGTGCGGGGCGTGTTCAATCAGTTGCCGTAAGGCTTATTTGTGACCGGGAAGAAGAGATCAACGCATTTATTCCCGAAGAATACTGGTCACTCACCGGGATATTCACCAGAGAGAAAGACCGTACGGAAATAGAAGGCAAGCTGGCGCAGTATAAAAACGAAAAGGTCAGCATTACCAATGAAGAGAGTATGAACAAGGTTCTTGCAGACCTGGAAGGCACCCGGTATGTGGTATCTGACATAAAGAAAAAAGAGAAAAAAAGATACCCTTCTCCGCCCTTTACGACCAGTACCCTCCAGCAGGAGGCGTACCGGAAGCTCAATTTCCCGGCCAGGAAAACAATGCAGGTGGCCCAACAGCTGTATGAAGGACTTGATATAGGGCCCGAAGGCACGGTCGGTCTGGTGACCTATATCAGGACCGATTCGACACGTATTTCGGAAACAGCGCAAAAGGAAGCGGCAGAATACATCGCGGCCAATTTCGGGCCTGCCTATAAACCCGATACCGCCAGGCAGTATGCCAGCAAAGGCAGAACCCAAAACGCCCATGAGGCTATCAGGGTGACCTCGGTATGGCGTGAACCGGACAAGATAAAAAAGTTTTTGACCAGGGACCAGTTCAAACTGTATAAGCTGATCTGGGACAGGTTTTTGGCCAGCCAGATGAGCGCTGCGGTTCTTGATACCACTACCGTGGATATTCAGGCCGGAGACTACCTCTTCCGGGCCACCGGTACGGTAGTCAAATTCCCGGGATTCATGAAAATTTACATTGAGGGCCGGGATAACGGAAACGGGGACAGGGATGAAGAGCGTTCTTTGCCGGAATTATCGGCAGGCATGGTATTAGAACTGAAGTCTCTCACACCCAAACAGCATTTTACCCAGCCTCCTCCCAGGTATACTGACGCCACACTGGTCAAAGCGCTGGAGGAAAACGGCATCGGCAGGCCGAGCACTTATGCCCCCATTGTCGAGACAATCCAAAAAAGGGGCTATGTGGTCAAAGAAGACAAGCAATTCCACCCGACTGAACTGGGTTTTGTGGTGGTTGACCTTCTCAAGAAATACTTTCCTGATATCATTGATATCCAATTCACAGCGGCGATGGAAGACAAACTGGACCTTATCGAAGAAGGGGAAGGGGAATGGGTAGAGGTTCTCCGGGAATTCTATGAGCCGTTTAGAGAGACCCTGGAAAAGGCTGAAAAAGATATCGGCGTTGTGGAAATTGAGGACGAAGTAAGCGAGGAGATCTGTGAGCTGTGCGGCCGGAAAATGGTTGTCAAGATGGGCCGGTTCGGTAAGTTCCTGGCTTGCCCGGGCTTTCCCGAATGCCGGAACACCAAGCCGCTTCTGGAAGAGGTAGGGGTTTCATGTCCGGAATGCGGCGGAGAGGTAGTGCTGAAGAGGAGCAAAAAAGGGAAAAAGTTTTACGGGTGCAGCAACTATCCCCGGTGTGGGTTTGTATCGTGGGACCTCCCGTCCAACAAGAGGTGCCCGGAATGCAATAACGTGCTGGTGCAAAAGTCGGTCGGCGGGAGAGGCGCTATCTTGCGCTGTTCCGGCCCCCGGTGCAGATACAAGGAAAAGATGGAGTAAGATGGGATACGTAACAGTTGTGGGCGCCGGCCTGGCAGGAACGGAGGCTGCCTGGCAGCTGGCCGTCAGAGGGATAAAAGTCAAGCTGTTTGAGATGAGGCCGGGAAAAAAATCACCGGCTCACCGGACGGACCTGTTTGCCGAACTGGTGTGCAGCAATTCACTGCGTGCGAATTCCCTGGAAAATGCCGTAGGCTTGTTGAAAGAGGAAATGCGTCGCCTGGGGTCGGTCATCATGGAGTGTGCCGATAAAACCTCGGTCCCGGCCGGCGGAGCGCTGGCTGTTGACAGGACGGAATTTGCCCGGATGGTGACTGAACGGGTTTCATCACACCCGAATATAGAGACGCACCGGGCGGAAGTTACGGAAATAGTTACGGTGAACCCCCTGGTCATTGCCACCGGGCCTTTGACATCTGAAGTTTTGGCGGCCAGAATTCAAGACTTGACCGGGCAAGAGTATTTCTATTTTTATGACGCGGCGGCTCCTATTGTCACCTTTGAGTCTCTTGACCACAACAAGGTGTTCAGGGCCTCCAGGTACGGCAAGGGTGAAGCCGCCTACCTCAACTGCCCCCTGACCAAAGACGAGTATGATAACTTTTATCAAGAACTGGTAAAGGCTCGGCGTGTCCCTTTAAGGGAATTTGAGCAGGAAATATTTTTCGAGGGCTGTATGCCCGTGGAAGAACTGGCTTCCAGGGGATATAAAACCCTGTTGTTCGGTCCTTTAAAACCGGTGGGGCTGACTGACCCCAGAACAGGTGAAAGCCCTTATGCCGTGGTTCAGTTGAGGCAGGACAACCGGGAGGGGACTCTCTTTAATATGGTGGGGTTTCAAACTCATCTTAAATGGGAGGACCAAAAGCGGGTGTTCAGAATGATTCCCGGGCTTGAGAATGCTGAATTTGTGCGTTATGGAGTGATGCACAGGAACACTTTTATCAATTCACCGAGGCTGCTCAAGCCCACCTTGCAGCTGAAGAGCGACGAGAATTTATTTTTCGCCGGGCAGATCACGGGTGTTGAGGGCTACGTGGAGTCGGCGGCAATGGGCCTGGTGGCCGGCATTAACGCCGCCCGCAGAGCCAAGGGTGAAGAGCCCGTTGTGTTTCCGGAAGAAACGGCCCACGGTTCACTGGCTAAATATATTACCACGGCTGACCCGGACCATTTTCAACCGATGAATGTTAACTTTGGCCTGCTGCCGCCATTGGACAAGAAAATCCGGGATAAAAAGCTCAGATACAGGACCATTTCGGAAAGGGCTCTGGAGAGGCTGGAGGAGTTTCGGAAGTTGCTGGTTGCGAGTTGCTAGGGTCTGGATTGTGTGTCACAACTGGTAACCGGCCACTGGTCAAGGGGGATTTGTATGTATACATTTATTGATAATTTCATAATTTATCTTAAGGTTGAGAAAAACGCTTCCCCCAGAACAATAGAAAGTTATCAAAACGATATCTGGCAGTTTATCGATTTTTTGGCCGACGAACTCAAAATGCCAGGTGAGGACATCCGCCCGGAACAAGTTGACCACCTGGCTGTCCGCAAGCACCTGGCTTTATTGCAAAGAAGTGGCGTGAAGAGAACGACCATAGCCAGGAAAATGGCGAGTTTGAGGGCCTTTTTTCGTTATTTGACCCGGGAAGAAATACTTTCCGTTAATCCTTTGTCTCATGTTTCCAGCCCGAAACTTGAGAAGAGGCTCCCGGAGGTGCTGTCCCAGGATGGGGCCTGGGCTCTTGTCCAGGCGCCTGATACAGGCACCCCGGCGGGATTGCGAGACAGGGCTATTCTGGAGGTTTTATATTCTTCCGGTTTGCGGGTCAGCGAACTGGTCGGTCTCGACCTCGGGGACTTGGATTTATCGGTGGGATACGTCAGGGTGATGGGAAAAGGCTCCAGGGAAAGGATAGTGCCTGTCGGTTCTTATGCAGTAAAGGCAGTAAAGAGGTATTTAACCGCCGGTCGGCCGTTGCTGGACAAGAAGAAGGCGGGCCAAGCCTTATTTCTTAATAAAGACGGCGGACGGCTGACGACCCGGAGTATACGAAATATTGTCGATAAATATGTTGAACAGGTTAGCATCCAGCGAAAAATCAGCCCGCATACGCTGAGGCATTCTTTCGCCACCCACCTTTTGGACGGGGGTGCGGATTTGCGGTCTGTGCAAGAGTTGTTAGGCCATGTAAAAATGTCAACCACGCAGATTTATACCCATGTTTCCAGGGAAAAGCTGATGGCAGTATACGAGAAAAATCACCCGCGGGCTTAGGAGGGAAGACTGATGTTTCAGGGCACAACTATCGTGGCGGTCAGGCGCAACGGCAAAACGGCTATAGCAGGAGACGGCCAGGTTACCTTTGGCGGCAACATGATTCTTAAACACCAGGCCAAAAAAGTACGCCGCCTGCACAACGGAAAGGTTATTGCAGGATTTGCCGGTTCTGTTGCGGATGCCTTTGCGCTGTTTGAAAAATTTGAGAAAAAGCTGGAGGAATACAGGGGAAACCTGCCCCGCGCCGCCGTGGAACTGGCCAAGGAGTGGCGGACGGACAAAATTCTGCGCAGGCTGGAGGCGCTCTTAATAGTGGCTGACCTGGAGCACCTGCTGATCATTTCCGGCAACGGTGAAGTAATTGAACCGGATGACGATGTGACCGCCGTCGGGTCGGGAGGTTCGTATGCTCTGGCGGCAGCCCGCGCCCTGGTCAGACACTCGGTGATGGACGCGGCGGACATAGCCCGGGAGGCATTGGAGATAGCTGCTTCTATCTGTGTATATACCAACTCCAATATTACTGTGGAAGTGTTGTAGGAACAGGTCATAAGGAGGTATACTGGTGCAGGACTTAACTCCCAAACAGATAGTTGAAGAACTTGATAAGTACATAGTGGGTCAGAACAAAGCCAAGCGTTCGGTGGCGGTAGCCTTACGCAACCGGTACCGCAGGAAAAAACTGCCCCTTGACCTAAAGGATGAAGTGGTGCCCAAAAACATTATTATGATTGGACCTACAGGTGTGGGGAAAACCGAGATCGCCCGGCGTCTTGCCAAGCTGGTCAACGCGCCTTTTGTAAAGGTGGAGGCGACAAAATTTACCGAAGTAGGTTACGTGGGCCGGGACGTGGAGTCAATGATCAGAGACCTGGTGGAAACATCTATCCGGATGGTTAAGAACGAAAAAATGGTCGAAGTGGAGGAAAAAGCCAAAGAACTTGCCCAAACCCGGATAATTGAACTTTTGGCGCCGATGCCGGAAAAAGAAGGAGGAATCCGGAACCCGTTTGAAATAATATTCGGAGGCAACCAGCAGGCCCAGGACAAAAATGACGAGTATGACCAAAAAGTGAAAAGGCTCCAGTTTGAAAGAGAACATCTGAAGGATAAGCTCAACCGGGGCGAATTGGAAGACGAATACCTGGAGATAGAGGTTGAGGATGTTTCAACCCCTATGGTTGAAGTGTTTTCAGGCTCCGGGGTCGAGGAAATGGGGATAAACCTTCAGGATATGCTGGGCGGAATTTTCCCAAAACGGAAAAAGAGGCGTAAACTGACGGTCAGGGAAGCCCGTAAAATACTAATCCAGCAGGAGGCCCAGAAGCTGATAGATATGGATGAAGTAATATCTCTGGCCATTGAACGGGCCGAGCAATCAGGCATAATCTTTTTGGATGAGATTGATAAGATAGCGGCCAAAGAAACCGGCGCCGGGCCGGATGTTTCCAGGGGAGGGGTCCAGCGAGACATACTGCCTATTGTCGAAGGCTCGACCGTGATGACCAAATACGGACCTGTAAAAACAGATTTTATTTTGTTTATTGCTGCCGGGGCTTTTCATATTGCCAAACCGTCTGACCTGATTCCTGAACTTCAGGGCCGGTTTCCGATTCGTGTCGAACTGGAAAGTTTGACAGAAGAGGATTTCAAGCAAATTCTCACTGAACCCCAAAACGCGCTTATCAAACAGTATACGGCTCTTCTGGAAACAGAAGGAATTTTTCTTAAATTTACAGAAAATTCTCTTGATGAAATAGCCAAAATAGCTTATACTGTTAATGAACAGACAGAAAATATCGGAGCTCGACGGTTACATACAATTTTAGAGAAATTACTTGAAGACGTTGCCTTTGAAGCGCCGGACCTGGGACAAACGGAAATAGTTATTGATCGTGATTACGTTCGCAATAAGTTGAACGATGTTGTCCAAAACCAGGATTTGAGCCGTTATATTTTATGATTTGATATTTTAAATCCGAATAGCTGAGGGGGAAAGTTATGGAGAACTTGCTTGAAAAAACGAGGGCAATCAATAAGCTTCTTCAAAAGGCCGCCGGTCACCCGGTCGATTTTCAGGAGATGGCTGATGTTCTCACCGAAAACATAGGCGCAAACGTTTATGTAGTGGGCAGGCGCGGCAAAATCCTCGGTTATTCTTTTGTGGACAAGTTCGCTTGTGAGGTTATCAAGGAGATAATCGAACGGGAGGAGAGATTTCCGGAAGAATACAATGACGCTTTGCTGAGAGTGGTTGAAACCAAGTCCAACTTTAATCAGAAATCCAATAATTGTGTGTTTTTTATCGACCAGGAATGCATTTTCCAGAACAAAATTATGACCATTGTTCCCATCGTCGGTGGAGGGGAGCGGTTGGGGACCTTGGTTTTGGCCAAGTTTAACGAACAGTTTACCAGCGAAGACCTGGTTCTCGCTGAGTATGGCGCCACGGTCGTTGGCATGGAAGTCCTCCGGGTGAAGGCAGAACGGGTGGAAGAAGAGGCCAGAAAGAAAGCGGCTGTACAGATAGCCCTCGGAACACTTTCCTACTCGGAACTGGAAGCTATAGAGCATATTTTTGAAGAGCTGGACGGCAATGAAGGGCTGCTGGTGGCCAGTAAAATTGCTGACAGAGTGGGTATAACCAGGTCCGTTATTGTCAATGCTTTAAGGAAATTTGAAAGTGCCGGGGTAATAGAATCCAAATCGCTGGGGATGAAAGGAACGTATATCAGGATTTTAAATGAACGCCTCCTTGATGAATTGCAAAAGCTGAAAAAATAAAAATGGGCTGTTTCAGGGAGTTTGCTGATAAACTCCTTTGCTTTTTATAAGGGGCAGGTATATTCCAGCGAGCGGCCACAATCTCCGCCGGCCATATTGGAGGTCGGAAGTCAGAGGTCAGAAGTCGGATTTAAGAAGGAGCTGTCCCAAAAGTCAATTTTACGCTTTTGATAAACAGCGGGGAAAGGGCCGGGTATATTCCTTCAGGG
>DYZU01000078.1 GCA_022735835.1 Thermincola sp.
CAGGTAAACGGCGCTGTTAATAAACGGTATGCTGCGCGGCAGTTGTTCGCTTTCAAAGAGGGTAAACATAAAGCTTTTCATCAGGATTTCACCCAGCTCTTCACTGCCGCGGCCCAACTGAGATGAGGAAACAAGTATTACAGTCTCCCTGTGCTCCTGCTCTTCGCCGTGCAGAGCGGTTTCTTTTTTGGTTATTTGAATATAGAATTCATTGTCTTTCCGCTGGACATCCACCTCACAGCACAAACTTTTGGCCAGGGCCACCACATTTTCCATGGCGGCGTCATTATCAACAATGGTTGTTACAGACCCCGCATCGATAGACTCCAGGACTTTTTTGGTATTAATTACAGGGATTGGACAGGCCATACCGCGCGCATCGATAATTTGAGATTCCATTTTCACCACTCCTTTGTCAGTTCCCGGCCTAATAGAGTATCCTTTTATCCTCTGCCCGTCTGGTAACTTTTTCCCTATCAAAATAATTCATAATTGGCAGGGCATATTTCCGGGAAGTCTTTAGCAGGTCGCGGGCCTCAGCCAGAGTCATTTCCCCGTTTTTTTCCAGGAACCCTACTACAAGCTCTTTGGCCCTGTCAAGGTTTTTTCTGTGCAGCAGAATATTATCGTCAAGTTTTACCAAAACCCGGCTGTTGATTAAGAAATTGAGCACCTCTTCCGAATCATTCCGGTTAAGCCCGAACTCCAAGACTATTTCTTCCCAGCCGGGAGTCTGGTACTCGCTGTTCAGGAACTTTTCCTCAATATCTTCGAATAACTGCCGCTGGCCCGGGTTAGGGCCGGGTGTAAAGCCGTATTTTGCTATATTTTCACCAACTATGCTGATAATCCCGTTTTCCCGGTACAATTCCAGCAAAGCGTTAAACAGTTTACTGTTCAGGCCGGCAAAGTGTTTGCTTCTTATTTCCTCCTTGGACGCCCCCGGCCGCAGGGGAAACGAAGCATGAAATTTATCCAGGGCGCCGGCCAGTTCCGCTGCTTTCTGCCGGAACACAGAACTTAAAACATAATATGGCTTACCATCGCTGGTAAACTGCATGGCCAGACCTTGGGACACCAGGCTGCTGACAGCGTTTTCCGCCGTCTCTGCCGGAAGTCCGGGGCCATGGAGCAGGTCTTCTTTGGAAAACACTACTTGCTTCGCAGAGGCCATAAACTGCTGCAGCAGTTCGTCCGGAGTCCCCTTCTCCTTGACCCTGAGGGCTTCTATAACTCGCGGGTCAAGACGTTTACGCTTGGGCGGGAAGGGATCAATGACCTTACCCCCGCCAATAGTCCGCATCGGAGAGTAAGACCTGACCACCAGCCGGTCTCCTCTGACCGCCGCCACGGGCTTTTCACATTCAAGCTGGGCCAGAGCGGTGTCTCCCGGGTTCAGTTCTTCCGCTTCCAGCAGGACCACCCTGGCCAGAATTTCGGCTGTACCGACATGGACTCTGACCCTGGCCCGGTTAACCAGAGGTTTTTCTGCCCTGGACAGTAATTTCAGCTTTATATCAAGGCGGTATGAAGGTTTCAGTTGCCCCGGCGCACTTAAAACACTGCCTCTCCTGATTTCCTCCCACTCAACTCCGGCCAGATTTACCGCTACTCTTTGTCCCGCCCGGGCGGTCTCAACTTTCCTGCCGTGGACCTGTAGTCCCCGGACCCGGGCTGCAATGCCTTCCGGGAGAATTTGTACAGTGTCCCCCGCCTTAAGCCTGCCTTCAACCATGGTTCCGGTAACTACTGTTCCAAAACCGGTCATTGAGAAAACCCTGTCTATGGGCATCCGGGCCTGCCCGGTCACAGGCCGCTCCTTTATTTTGGCTGCCATCCTATCAATTAACTCAATAAGTTCTTTTATCCCCTGGCCCGTTACTGCCGAAACCTCGGCCACCGGGGCATGCTCCAGCACAGTCCCCTTCACCAGTTCACTGACCTCTTCTTTTACCAGTTCAATCCAGTCCCTGTCCACCAGGTCCACTTTCGTAATCACAACAATTCCTTCCGGTATCTGGAGAAGGTCGATAATATCCAGGTGTTCCCTGGTCTGCGGCATGATACCCTCATCGGCGGCCACAATCAAAAGAACCATGTCCATACCGCCGACGCCGGCCAGCATGTTTTTAATGAATTTTTCATGCCCCGGCACATCGACAATTCCGGCCAGTATTCCGCTGGGCAGGGTAAAGGAGGCAAACCCGAGTTCAATGGAAATGCCCCGCTCCTTTTCTTCCTTTAAACGGTCGGTGTCCGTTCCGGTAAGAGCCTTAACCAGCACGGTTTTACCGTGGTCAACATGCCCCGCAGTTCCTATGACTATATGCTTCATAATTGGCCTCCGATA
Source organism: Thermincola sp. (assembly GCA_022735835.1). Taxonomy (GTDB): domain Bacteria; phylum Bacillota; class Thermincolia; order Thermincolales; family UBA2595; genus UBA2595. The sequence continues at coordinate 2,351 of DYZU01000078.1, forward strand.
CTGTTTTACTGGTCATCTTTCGGGCCCCGGCCAACAATGTTCCGGTAAATATCCTCAAGATTGGCGTTTCCGGTTTGGTCCGGTACGTCTGCTTCAATTTGATCACCCGTTCCGCCGTTTAGACCTTCCTCTCCGCCGGTGCTGTTATTACTTAATACAGGTCCGTGGGCCGCGGCAACTTTAACGCTCTTTTTGGGGCGGACCAGGTAAGATAACCAGATGCTTATTTCATATAAGAGATACATGGCCACCGCCATAACGGCCTGGGTCAGCATATCGGTTGTAGGGGTAACAATGGCGGCAATGATAAATACGGCCAAGAAGGCCCACTTCCGTTTGGTGGCCAGAAACCTGGGCGTAACAATTCCCAGGCGGGCCAGAATGACTACTGCCAACGGCAGTTCAAATATCACCCCGAAAGGAAGCAAAAACCATATGCTGAAAGACAGGTATTTGCTCAGCGACAGCATGGGGGTGAGTCCTTCACCGCCGAAGCTCAGCAAGAACTGGACAGCATAATTAAAAACAGTATAGTACGCAAACAATACGCCGCCGGCAAACAATATCACCGAAGCCGGTACAAACGTGGCGATGTACCGTCTTTCATGGGCATGCAGGGCGGGCAGGACAAACATCCATACCTGGTATGAAATCACCGGCAAAGCAATGAGAAAACCGGCAATCAGGGCCATTTTCAGTTCTGCGGTAAAGGCTTCCGTTGCCCCGATAAAAACCAGTTCATGTCCCATTTTTTTGACGGGTTTGACCAGGACCCGCAGGATGTCTTCCCGGATAAACCAGCCGACAGCCGTACCCGGAATAATTGAGATCAGGCTGATAATGAGAACACGGCGCAGGGCATCCAGATGCTCCAAAATTGACATCGGCTTGTCTTGCATTTATATATCACCTCTGGCCGGATTGGTTACTTACCCTCGCCTTTTGCAGCGTTATCGTTGTTTTCGTCATGCTGTTCGGCATTTTTCGTACCGCTTCTGAAATTAGCCAGCATTTCACCGAAAGAGCGGCCAATCTCCGGCAATTTCTTAGGCCCAAAAATAACCAAGACAATAAACAGCACCAGAATTAATTCTTTGACACCCAAGTTAACAAATCCCAGAGTCATCATCTGTTTTCCTCCTCGCGTAGCTTTTACTGCGTACGGTTTTTAATAATATCTGATTATTTCATACCCGGTATTCCTTTGGGCGGGTTGGTAGCCCGCATCTTTAATACTCCTGATAATTTCATCCATAGGCACCCGGTAACTGACCCCGGCTGCCCTGACCACGTTTTCCTCCAGCATAGTGCCGCCAAAATCATTGGCGCCAAAGCTCAGAGAAACCTGGGCCAGCTTGGCTCCCTGCGTAACCCATGAAGCCTGAACGTTAGGAACATTATCCAGCATTAGCCTTGAAACCGCAAGTGTTTTCAAATAATCCACCCCGGTGGCGGTTTCCCCGCCCAATTCGGTATTGGCAGGCTGGTAGCTCCATGGAATAAACGCCCGGAATCCGCCGGTGCGGTCCTGGGCCTCCCTTATTCTGATAAGATGCATTACCCGTTCCTCCAGGGTCTCTACACTGCCAAACATCATGGTGACCGTAGTCTTCATACCCAGTTCATGGGCCGTGGTCATCACATCCATCCACTCTTTCCATGAAATCTTATGAGGGCTGATATACTTTCTGACCCGGTCGTCCAGAATCTCGGCTCCCCCTCCCGGAATAGAGTCCAGGCCGGCTTCCTGCAGTCTCTGCAAAACTCCCCTTACCGGCAGTCCGGAGATGCGGGAAAAATGTACAATTTCAGGCGGTGAAAAAGAATGTATGTGGATATCAAACCGTTCTTTGATGGCTTTCAGCATGTCAAGGTAATAGGTGAACGGCAAACCCGGGTGAAGGCCTCCCTGCATTAATATTTGAGTGCCTCCACAATCGATGGTTTCCCTGACCTTGTCAAATATCTCCTCATAACTCAAGACATAAGCTTCCGGGTCATCCTCTGAACGGTAAAAAGCACAGAACCTGCACTTTGTCCGGCAGACGTTTGTATAGTTAATGTTCCTGTCAATCACAAAAGTAACCACAGGCTCGGGGTGCAGTTTTTTCCGTACGGCATTGGCCGCCAGCCCTATTAAAATTAACTCCTTTGATTTTAATAAAGCCAACCCCTCTGCAAAACTTAACCTTTTTCCGGCCACCGCCTTTTCCAGAATTGCCGTCACCGAATCAGCCAATTTTTTCACCCCAAATATTTAACTTGACCCGTTCCTTGATGAGCCCGCTTTTATAAGCGTAATCAAAAAAAGTTAAGAGAGCCTTTTGCTCGGCTTCGGCAAATTCATAGCGGATGGTCTTGAAATACTCCTCCAGCGCCTGTGGAGATAAACCCGTCTTTTTAGCAGCCTGTTCAATAAGGGCGGGAATATTCGCAAAGCCGTAATTCTTGGCCTTGATGAAAGACGCGCTGACAGCTCCAACGTCTCCGGGATATTTCTCCACAAAATTCCTGTGGATTACCCAAAGAGCGTAAATCATCTTCTGATCGGTGAACTCTTTCCAGGCCAGGCCCAAGTCTGTCACGTACAGGGCCCTGCCGTTCCACCGGAGGGCGCCGACTCCGGCCATTAAAGCATCGTCACCTATAAGCAGAGCCGCGTCCGCTTTTGCCAGCATCTTAGATAAATCAGGATCCTGCACAAAATATTCAACCTTGACCTGGTAGTAATGTTCAAACAGTATTTTCAGGAGAGCCACCGACGTGGCCGAGGAACTGGGCAGACAGACCTTTAACCCGTCAAGCTCGGTGACGGGAACCTTGCTGAAAAGCAGGATACTTTGCACCTCGCCGTCGGCGCTGATGGAAAGGTCAGGCAAAATTACGGCTATATCGCTGTGGCGGGCAAATTCGATTGAGGAAATCGGGGTGATATCCAGTTTCCCCTCGATAAACATTTGATTAAGTTTGGTCGGCGGACCTTTTACCATTTTTGCCTCTACCGGCACCAATCCGTTTTCAATGGCATAATAAACCGGAAGGCAATTGATATAATCAACCTGGCCCAGTCGGATCTTTTTCACTCTAAAAACCCTCCTCCAGGATTTTATACAGAGTGTCTCTTTCTGCCGGGATACGCCCTGCCGCTTTGATCATCTTCACCAGTTCGTGTTTGGTCAGGGACTGGCCTGTATCAGCTCCTGCGGCATGGGTTATTCTTTCCTCCACCACGGTCCCGTCAATATCATCTACTCCGAAAGCCAGGGAAACCTGGGCCAGTTTGGGGCCAATCATAATCCAAAAGGCCTTGATATGGTCGAAGTTATCAAGCATGAGCCGGGCCACAGCCAGCACCTTTAAGTCTTCATAACCGGTTGTCCGGCCGAGCCCCTTTCCTTCCAGCCCGGTGTTCTTGGGATGAAAAGCGAGAGGTATAAAAGCCAGAAACCCTCCTGTTTTATCCTGTAATTCCCTGAGCCTTATTAAATGGTCGATGCGCTCTTCTACTGTTTCAATATGGCCATACAGCATGGTGGCATTAGTCCTCATCCCGAGCCTGTGCGCCGTTTCATGAACCTCCAGCCATCTGTCGCCGCTGATTTTTTTGTCGCATATTCTTTCCCTGACCCTCCGGGAGAAAATTTCGGCTCCCCCGCCGGGCAGGGAATCCAATCCTGCATCCATCAGGCGGCGTAACACCTCTTCAACAGTGAGGTTTTCCGTCCGGGCAAAATAGTCTATTTCCACCGCGGTAAAAGCCTGAATAACAACCCCGGGCAGGGCCTGCCGGACTCTCCTCAGCATTTCCTCAAAATAATCCAGTTTCAGGTCCGGGTTCAGCCCGCCGACTATATGGACCTCCGATATTTTCTGCCCCTTACATTCAGCGGCTTTTTTCTCAATTTCATCCAGGCTCATGGTATAAGCCTCCGGGTCTTCGGCCTTCTTACCGAAAGCGCACAGTTTGCAGAGGTTGGCACAGACATTTGTGTGGTTGATATGCCTGTTCACTATAAAGTAGGCGTAGTCTCCGTTTTTTCTCCTGCGGACCAGGTCTGCCATGTAACCAATAGTTAACAGTTCACCGGACTCCATAAGCCTGATTCCATCCTCTTTGGTGAGCCGCTCTTGCCTTTCCACCTTGTCAACTATATCCAGTAATTTACTGTCCGCCAGCAGCTTATTCATTATTCTCCTCCTGTCCTAGTTAGTGGTTAACGCCTGGCGCCTGCTCACTAATCACTACTGACACCCTGCCACCGTTGAAATAAATTATGCTCAATGTTCAACAAATCAAGAACTTTCCCCACTATAAAATCTACCAGGTCATCGATGGTCTGCGGTTTATGGTAAAACGCAGGCGCAGCCGGGACTATATGAACCCCCATTTGCGATAACTCCAGCATGTTTTTCAGGTGGACCCGGTTAAAGGGAGTCTCCCGCGGCACGACTACCAGGGGACGGTGTTCCTTGAGCATGATATCCGCCACCCGCTCCACCAGATTACGGGAGGCGCCGACGGCAATGCCGGACACGGTGGAAACCGTGCAGGGAATGATGATCATTCCGTCAGTCCTGGTTGACCCGCTGGCAATTGGCGCGCCTATGTCCCTGTAATCGAAGTATTTCAAAACAGACTTCTCATTCCAATCAAGATAGGTCTTTACTCTCTCCCCAAAGGCCGGGTCATCCAAAGCCGGCAGTTCCCAGGAAAGCTCTTCCCTGACCACCTTAAGCCCGGGCTCCGTGACTGTCAAAAAAACGTTATGATTAAGTTTGTTGAGAGCCCGCAGCATGTTCTGGGCATATATCGCGCCGCTTGCTCCCGTGATCGCCACAATAAAGGTCGCCACTGCCGTCACCTGCTTAGAGAGATATCTTATAGCCAAACAAGATATCGGCAAATGTGAAAACAAACATCAGAACACTGAGGATTCCGTTCATATTGAAAAAAGCCGCGTCAAGCTTCGACAAATCAGCCGGTGTAACCAGCGAGTGTTCATAGATCAGAATGGCCACCGCAACCAGCACGCCCAGCCAGTAAAAATAACCCAACGCAAGAACCATGCCAGTCCAGGCCAAAAAAGCCACCGTAAGAACATGCAGGAATGCCGAGATAATCAGGGCCTTCCTTATCCCAAATACAGCCGGGATCGAGTAAATCCCCTCCTGCCTGTCGAAGTCATAGTCCTGGCAGGCATAGATGATATCAAAGCCGGCAACCCAGGTCAGCACCGCTAACCCGAGCAAAACAGCCGGAAATTCAATCCTCCCGGTCACGCCTATCCAGCTTCCCACCGGGGCCAGACCCAGGGATAATCCCAGGATAAAGTGACATAACCAGGTAAACCGCTTAGTATAAGAATAAACGGTCAGCACCAAAACAGCAACCGGCATCAGTTTGACGGTCAGGGGCACTGACAGGCCCAAGGGGTTCAACTGCCACGCGGAAACCAGCAGGAGAACCCAGGAAGCGATAACATAAAACCAGACTTCCGTCACCGATAATATGCCTCTTGGCAGAGCCCTGTTGGCAGTACGGGGGTTGCGGGCGTCTATGTGCCTGTCTATCAAACGATTTAAGGCCATGGCTGCTGTCCTGGCGCCTACCATGGCCAATGTGATCCAAAGAAGCTGGTTTCCCGAAGGTAAACCGCGGTTAGCCAGAAAAGCTCCTAAGTAAGCAAAAGGCAGGGCAAAAACGGTATGCTCAAATTTTATCATTTCTCCGAATTGGCGAATCCGCTCGAATCCCATAAGCAGTCTAAACCGCCTCTCTAAAGGTCATTCTTTTGTGGCAGCAACGGATGGCAGGGACTCTTCCCGGGGTTTGACCCCTACATGAACCGATACCACTCCACCGGTTAGTTCATAATAAGTGGCTTCCTTAAGGCCCAGTAAGGAAAACTCTTCACGCAGTTCCTCCTGATGCGGGAATACCTTCCATGAATTGTGAAGATACCTGTACGGCCCGTCAATTCCTACCCCCAATTTGCCCAGAAACGGAACCCATTTATCGAAATAAAAGTTGTAAATTTGTCTAAACACAGGAACGGTTGGTTTGCTGAATTCCAGACACACTATTCTGCCGCCCGGTTTCACCACCCGGGTCATTTCTCTTATCGTTTTTTCCCGGTCCGGCACATTTCTTAATCCAAACCCGATTGTCGCGCAATCAAAGGTGTTATCCGGAAAGGGAAGTTCCATGGCATTTCCCTGAATATACTCGATAATATTTTCATAGGGCGAACCCTGAAGGTTCTTCCTGGCAATAGCCAGCATCTCTTCACAAAAGTCCAAACCCTTGACTTTCCCGGTAAACCCAACCTTTTTAGCCAGTTCAACCGTAATCATTCCAGTGCCGCAACATACGTCCAGGGCATAGCCGCCGGGCTTAAGACCGGTTTGTTCCACGGTAAATTTTCTCCAGTACTTGTCCTGGTTGAAACTTAAAACAGTGTTGAGAATGTCGTACTTTTTGGCTATAGAAGAAAATATGGAATGGACATAATCTTCTTTGTCCCTGTATTGCCCGGGAATAACCATGTCCCCAATCTTTCTTTCTCCGATATTTTCACCCCGTCCGGTCTTTTTAGCAGGAACGGCCAATTCTCCTGTTTGTATCTTAGTAACCATCTCTTCCAGACTGTCCCGGGCTTCACCCGCCGGCAGTCCGGCCAGGGCTGTCCGGGCTTGTTGAAAATACGGGCCGGCCATAGCCGGGTCCAGGTTCCGCTCGATAATTCCATAAGCCATCCCCAAATTGCGTCCGAAATCAGCCAGCCGGGATACTTCCGCTTCCGCGGCCCCGGCCAGGACCCCGCTTAACCTGGCCGCACTCTCTGTTAACAAGGCGGTTTCTTTTTCGATAACAGCCAGCACAAATTTCTCATCTGTCACCGGCAGACCGGAATTCTTTTTCCGCAGTAAGGCGCCGTAATTCATTTCGGCGATAACTTCCGCCAGCGGTCTTAAGAATTCGAGGATTTGGCCTTTACAAAGCCCCACAAAATACCTGCCGTAAAGATAATCTCCCACCAGCACCGGCAGCTGCGCCCCGTCCCGGGGATCTGCGCCTTTCCCGGCCTCGTTATCGTCGGGAATGGCAAAATGTATATTTGCGGCAAGGTAAATAAACTGAATGACACTTGCCAGGTAAATAAGCTTCTTTCCGGTATAATTAAAAATCCTGCCGGATAACAAAACCAGGGCCGGATGCAGATACTTCTGCAAGGACTCGAGCTCCAGGTGAGCGAATCCGCTTAAATGCCCGGGTTTAATTTTAAAGGTCTTTTCTACTAGAGCGTCGACGGAGGTTAACTCAGATTTGATTATTTCCAGGAAACCGGCGGACATCAATGTACCCCCTAAAGAAAGTTTAACTTAATATATATTCGTTGCCTTCCAAACAAATCCTCCCCTCAGATTAAGATTTCACAAAAAAAGGTCAGAATATTCGAGAAAGTTGCGAATAACGGAGTCTCCGAATTCAAAAATAATACCCCACTCGCTGTGCTCGGGGGTCTAAATGTAAAAATTTAAGGCCATGCTGGTAACACGGCCTCGAGGTGATTAAATCAAGTTTAGTGACCGGAGCAAGGGCCTCGCATCAACAAACAGCTTGTCAAACCCCAACTTCTCGGCGGGAATTCCCATTGCCAGCCCCATTAACTGGGTGAAATAGATAACCGGAATATTGAAATCGGTTCTGTATTTTTTGTTTACCTGAGACTGCCTCATATCCAGGTTGCTCTGGCAAAGCGTACATGCCACCACAATGGCCTGGGCCCCGGAATCCTTGGCCATCTGGAGAATGTCCCGGCATACCTTCCAGGTGGCATCCTGATTGGTAAAGCACAGGGAAGCGCTGCAGCACTCGGTTTTGTAAGGCCAGTCAATAGACTCGGCACCCACAGTATTCATTATCTTGTCCAGGGATTTGGGATTTTCGGGGTCGTCGAAGAAGCCAAAGGTCTTCGGAGGTTTAACCAGGGCGCACCCGTAATAATTGACTACTTTCAACCCTTTAAGAGGTTTCTTGACATGAGAGGAATCTATTTTATCCATAAAGACTTCGATGACATTTTTGATCTTAATGTCACTTTGCTGCTCAAATTTCTGCCCCAGGGCGTTTTCCAAATGCTGTCTCATTTCCGGGTTCTCGTTAAATTCCTTTTGGGCCAAAAATGTCCGGACATAGCAAGCCGGGCAGGGCGCCGTGAATTCTTCGCATCCCGCCTGTTCAGCCTTCAACATGTTCCTGGCCGGCAGGGCGAAAGAGAGGAAGTGGCCTGTGCTGTGGGCAGATGACGCCCCGCAGCAGTTCCAGTCCGGAACCTCCACCAGCTCAAGACCCAAAGGCCCGCTAATAGCTTTAATTGATATATCTAATTCCTTTGCTGATCCGCTCAGGGAGCAGCCCGGATAATAAGCTAACTTCACTTAAATCACTCTCCGATCTTTTTGGCATAATCATAAAGCTTCTTTATTTCATCCAGACCTTTTATCTTATGAGGGAGGATAGATATCTTGCCTTTCATAAACATGGGCAGACCAACATCGGTATCCTGCATCAGGTTGCCCGTCCCCAGGTTCAGTCCGAGAGCCAGCCCGATTTCATACAGCCTGCCGTTGTTTTTTACCGAATTCATAAAGGTTGTGTGGAAAACATGCATGTTTTTGGCCTTGTTGTAAATCCCTTTGTGGTAAGCAATGACTCTCAGGGTATCCATCAGTTTGGCAATATCAATGTCCCGGGGGCAGCGGGTAGTACATGTGGAACAGGTTGCACATGTCCAGATGGTGAAACTGTTGAGTACCTCATCAATCAAGCCGTCCTGGAGCATCCGCATGATCTGGCTGGGTGGATAATCCATCGTAAACTGGAAGGGGCAGCCGCCGGTACACTTCATGCACTGGAAACACTGGCCCGGGTTCTGGCCGCTTTCTTCCCTCAGTTTCTGCAGAAACTCTTTGTTCTTGTCTAATGACTGCGTAACATTAATCTCTCTCATCCCTAACCCCTCACTTATTACATAGTCCATATTAAGAAACTATTCTACATTGTCAGAATAATTCCTTTTTTTCAAAAATAAAAAACCTTATTTATCTAAAGAGGTCCCAAAATCGGCCCAAATCCCCATAAAACGCGAAAACCCTACTTTCCTCCCGGAAGTAAGGTCTTCGCTAGCCTTTGACATACGTCTCAGTACAAATAAATATCCCTCCTAAAGATTTACGGCCTCTTTCTCGGGAATTTTATAGAGGATTCCCCGCTGCGTTTCCTTGGCATCTACTGATTCTGCCCCGAAACTGGCAGCCAGGTAGTTGCAGGCGTCCCACGGATTAACCTTATCCCCGCAGGTAAAGACATCAACCGCCGCATAACCCAGCTCAGGCCAAGTATGGATTGCCAGATGAGATTCGGAAATTACCACCACTCCACTAACACCCTGGGGGCTAAATTTATGGAATACCACCTCGCGAACTTCTGCTCCGGATTCAAGCGCCGCATTTACCATGATTTCTTCGACTTTGTCGATGTCATTTAAAATATCGAAGCTGCATCCATAAATTTCAGCCAAAACATGCCTTCCCAAAGCGTTTAATGTCATTTTCCATCTTTGCCCCCTTTTTTAAATGATTTTGGAATTTAAACCCCACAAATCAAGGAATTTGGGGGAATCTAAATTCCAATCAAATTCAATTTTAGCATATTTGTACGGTTTGTCAATAAAAATATTTCCTGATTTTACTCGCCCCGCAATCCCTTCCGCGGCAAGCACTCGGGGCCTTTCCAACAACTATGTCCACCGAGCTGCCGATACCCTCCACCGGCACCTCTACCGTATCTCCTACTTCATCGTCCGACACCTTTCGGTCTCATGGGAGCAACAAATTTATTTTCCTCAAGCTATAAATATTACCGGCGTATTCAAAATGTTCATGTATTGACCCGGAAATTTCCTTTCAGCAGGTTAACCATTTCAATTCCGGTCACGGCCGCATCCCAACCTTTGTTGCCGGCTTTAGCACCCGCCCGCTCGATGGCCTGCTCAATGGTATCAGCCGTTATAATCCCAAAGATAGTTGGCACTCCGGTATCCATGGATACCTTGGCAATACCTTTGGAAACCTCGGCACAAACATAATCAAAGTGGGGAGTCCCCCCCCTGATAACCGCTCCGAGGCATATAACGGCGTCATATTGGGCGGATCTCGCCATGGTCAGAGCCACCAGGGGTATTTCAAACGCTCCGGGCACCCAGGCGACTTCAATGCTTTCTTCGCTGGCGCCGTGGCGTTTTAAGGCATCCAGGGCTCCCGCCAGAAGTTTATTGGTGATAAATTCATTAAACCGGCCTACCACAATTCCGAATTTATAATCCTTGGCAATTAATTTTCCTTCATACACTTTCATTTCTTTAACCCCCTTAATTCATTGTTGATGGACAGCATGTGCCCCAGTTTCGCTTTCTTGGTGCTGAGGTAAAACTCATTTGCTTCACATGGCTGGGTCTCCACCGGTACCCTTTCCACCACCTGCAGGCCGTAACCTTCGAGACCGGCTATCTTTCTCGGGTTGTTGGTCAACAGCCTGATTTTTTTCAAACCGAGGTCGGCCAGGATCTGGGCCCCGATTCCGTAATCCCTTAGGTCCGCCGGAAAACCCAGAAGTTCGTTGGCTTCAACAGTGTCTTTACCTAAATCCTGCAGGTGGTAGGCCTTGATTTTGTTGGCCAGTCCTATCCCCCTGCCTTCCTGGCGCATATACAGGAGTACACCCCTGCCCTCGCGTTCTATCATTCTCATGGCCTGGGCCAGCTGTTCCCCGCAGTCACACCTGGCAGAACCGAAAACGTCTCCGGTCAGGCACTCAGAGTGAACCCTGACCAGGACCGGCTCATCAGTGGCCACATCCCCTTTGACCAGAGCCAGGTGTTCTTTGCCGTCCAGCTGGCTCTTATACGCCACTACCAGAAATTCACCATATCTGGTAGGCAGCCTGGCATCGCCAACCCTCTCCACCAGCTTTTCGGTCCGCCGGCGGTAATTGATCAGGTCGGCAATAGTAATAATTTTGAGGCCGTGCTTCCCGGCAAACTCAACCAATTCCGGTACCCTTGCCATGGTGCCGTCTTCTTTCATGATCTCGCAAATCACTCCGGCAGGATACAGTCCGGCCAGCCTGGCCAAGTCGATAGCAGCCTCGGTATGCCCCGCCCGGCGCAGTACCCCGCCCTCTTTGGCCCTGAGCGGAAAGACGTGACCCGGCCTGGCCAGGTCAGAAGGTTTGGTTTGAGGGTCCAGCAGGGTCTTGATGGTAATAGCCCGTTCATGGGCCGAAATGCCGGTGGTTGTTTTACCTTTGGCGTCAACGGAAACCGTAAAGGCCGTTTCATGGGAATCCGTATTATTGGTAACCATGGCGGGCAGATCCAATTCATCACACCTTTGGGCGGTCAGCGGTGTGCAGATAAGGCCCCGTCCGTAAGTTGCCATAAAGTTGATGGCTTCAGGAGTGACCTTCTCCGCCGCCATCAGGAGGTCTCCTTCGTTTTCCCTGTCCTCGTCGTCAACCACCACCAGCATTCTACCCTGTTTAATTTCTTCTATCGCTTCTTCGATGGTGTTGAATTTCATTGCCAGTTTCTCCCTTCTTTTATAAAAAGCCTTTTTCAGCCAAGAAATCCAAAGTCAATCCGCCGCCGGAACCTTCCTCGCGGCCTTTTTCGCGGAAACCCGTCAACCGTTCCACGTACCTGCCGATAATATCCGATTCGAGGTTAACCCTGTCTCCGACCCTCTTGTAACCAAGGGTCGTCATCTCGGCCGTATGTGGAATCAAAGACACCCGGAACACGTCATCTGTGCAATCCACCACGGTTAAGCTAATCCCGTCAACCGCAATTGAACCTTTTCTGACAACATATTTCATTACTTCGACAGGAGCCCTGATATCGGTCAGTACCGCAATATCTTCCCTCCGCTGACTTACAATTTCCCCGACGCCGTCAATATGGCCGCTGACGATGTGCCCGCCAAGCCTGTCCCCCACCCGCAGGGCGCGCTCCAGGTTGACCAGGTCCCCCGGTTTCAGTTCTTCCAGGTTGGTTTTACGCAGGGTTTCGGCCATTACGTCAACCTCAAAAAAGCGGTCGTTGAACCCAACTACTGTCAGGCAAACACCATTGACAGCAATACTGTCCCCCAGCTTGACATCTGTTAAAACCGCTTTTCCCTCAATGGTCAGCCTGGCGGAATCGGACCCGCGCCGCATTTTCCTGAGTTTTCCCAACTCCTCGACTATACCCGTAAACAATAGCTTCACCTCTTGTCAGTACTTAGGGTAACCCTCAATAAAGAAATCTTCCCCGATTTGGCCAAAAGTTACGTCAGACACCCGGATTGCCTGATTCATGAGGGCTTTGCCCAACCCGCCCACCGGGCCGGGGGCCTGGGCGCCACCAATTATTTTGGGAGCAATAAAAGTGAGGACCTTGTCAACCAGTTCGGCCTCCAAAAATGAAGCGGCTACCTGGGCGCCGCCCTCCACCAGCAGGCTTGTTATTTCCATTTCTCCCAGCTTTTCTAACAGTTCCCGCAAATCGACCCGGCCGTGCAGGTCCAGGGAAGTTCTCACTATTTTAGCCTTACCGGAAGAAAGCAACTTAATCCTGTCCAGGGGAGCCTTATCCGTTACTACAATATAGGTGGGAGCATCGGATTCCTGGGTTACCACTTTGGCGTCTGCGGGCGTCCTGGCCCGGCTGTCCAGAATAATCCTGACAGGGTCGCGTCCCCCTTCGGGCAGCCTGCAGGTCAGGGCCGGGTTATCCGCCAGCACCGTGTTGACACCTACCAGGATCGCATCATACCAGTTTCTCAGCCGGTGAACCCTTTCCCTGGCGGCATTCCCTGTAACCCACCTGGCATGCCCCACAGCCGTCGCAATCTTGCCGTCCAGGGTCATGGCTGTTTTTAAAAGGACAAAGGGCGTCCGGGTGGTTATGTATTTTATAAATATTTCATTGAGGCGGCGGGCCTTGTCCTCCAAAAGCCCCACATGGACCATGATGCCGGCGTTAACCATATGCTTTATCCCCCGGCCCGCCACCAGCGGGTTGGGGTCCTGCATGGCTACAAATACCTCGGAGATCCCGGACCTGATCACCGCTTCACTGCATGGAGGTGTTCGCCCGTAATGCGAGCAGGGTTCGAGGGTGACATACAACGTTGCTCCCTCCGCTTTTTCCCCTGCCTCCCGCAGAGCATTGATCTCAGCGTGAGGGGTTCCGGCCTTTAAATGATAGCCCTGTCCGACAATTTCCCCATCTTTTACGATAACGGCGCCCACCAGAGGATTGGGGCTTGTCCTGCCCCTGGCCTTTTCCGCCAGGTCCAGGGCCAACCGCATATACTTCTCATGCATGCTGACAATGTTCCTTTCGTGAAGAACTCTTTATAAACTGGCAAACCCTAATAAAAAACCCTGAAGTAATACACTTCAGGGCAGGCATGATAAACGATATGCGCGACAATACGCCCTTCTCCCATCCAG
>DYZU01000079.1 GCA_022735835.1 Thermincola sp.
CTGCTTTTGAGGTTTTTCTTGTGTTGCCGTCTTTGCCCATCTTACTGAAGTTTGCGCGAAGCCGCAGGGCGAAGGCCCGGATGGCCGGAACGCCCACACTGGAAGTTGAAGTTAGAAATTAGATGTTGGATTCTGAAGTTAGTTGGGCAGACGAACAACACCGAAAAACAGAAGAAGTAGTCAGCCCTTCTTTCAGAACCTGGGCCAGAAATACAGCAGGAATGATGTCACCATTATGGTACCTGCCCAGGGATCAATCAGCGTATCACCGTCTTTTACAAAAAGATTAGTAATTATTTCACCAATAACAATGGCGATACCGCCGGCAACAGCGCCTATGTATATATTTCCCGTGGTGAGGGTGGCCAGGGCGGCTGTAAATGAAACATGATGGGTTACCGGAACTTCGAACCCCATTTGCAGGTAAAAAAGGATTACGGCGCTGATCCCAAAACCAAGCAATACATTACCGGTAGTTTTTGTGATATATGATGTGGCCATGCCGATGGACAATCCCAGCAAGATATTGAGCAGCAACGCATCTTTTGCCGGCCAAACCTGTTTTTTGTCCTCCGGCTTTCCGAAGAGACCGCTCTTTCCGAAAACCAGCCGGGCAATAACCAGGTTGACAAATACAGCGGTGGCAATGGGGTTGGCCGGGAAATTAAGTTGAGCAAGGACTGAACTTATAAAGTAAGCCGCTACGCCGAATATCCCTCCGACAACCAGGACGAAAGGGTCGTTCAGCTTTATCAATGGTACTTTTATATCCAACCCTGACTCAAGTAATTCTTTTTTTCCCGCGTATGCGGTAGCGGCTACCGCTGAAGCCCAGGCTATATGGGGGCCAAAAAAAGGTCCTATACCGAGAAAATTTAAAAAATCCGCAGATCCGCCGGCCAGTACAATACAAACTCCCAAGACAATGAAAACTCCTCCCAGAATAAATGCGGGTAGCGCTCCTATAGCAGCCGCCAATAACCCTCCAGCAAAAGATGACAGTATCAAACCGGCATCAAATATGTCAGTCATCCGAATCACCTCCTTATCATTAGAATCAGTTCAATTCAAACCAAAGCAAATAATGTGCCATTTAAATTAAATACTTCAAAACATATTGGATTTGGCAGCAAAATCAAGAAAAATAGTTAATGAGGTGTTCCCCAAAATGCTTCATGATGTTCCGTGACATAACGGAACACAGTTCCAAAATAGAACACCGGTAGTTTCTACCCTATGTGTACCGCTATAAAACAGTTTTTTAACGTAAATGTTGTTTTAATGCCGTAAAACTCTTAACGAATGTTCCAGCATGGAACAGTTAAATATTCCTGTCATGAAAAAAATGTTCCAGGTAAAATTTTGTTGCTGAACTCAAATTCTCTGTAGTTTTGCCGTCTTATTGCAAAAATGCTCAATTTAGCATTTTAGATTAAGCTTGGCATAAAATTTGCGAAGAGCTATTATGGGAGGATGGCAAATATCAGAATTTACATTACTCAGCGCCGAAACCGACATCGCAATAATACCCGGAACGAGGTGGAAACAGGTTGAAAAAATCTGAGGCCAAACTGTATCAAACCAAAAGCGTGGCTGAAAATATCGATTCTTCCATTGACACCGGCCACTTTTTAAGGCTGGTGAAATCCTGGGGCGCTGACCTGGTAGGTATCGGAGATGTCAGAGAAGGTTTGGCCAAAGAATTCCGGCATTTGCCGGTGGCTGTGTCCCTGGCTATAGCCCACCCGCCTCTCGGGGAGAGCATATTGAGCAAGAACTCGGTAGTGGCTTACACCAATCAATTCCCGGCAATTGACGCCAATCTGGAGAGCATCCAGAAAAGAATCGCGTTATTTCTGCGTTCCCTGGGGCGGAAGGCTTTCATAATTCCGCCTGACACCGCAAAACAGGACCCGTCGTTTGCCGCCCGGCTGTTCCCGCTGTTTCCCCACAAAACCGCCGCCACCTGTGCGGGCTTGGGGTGGGTAGGCAAAAACGGGCTGTTGATAACAAAACCTTATGGAGCAAGATTAAGTTGGGCTACAGTCCTTACAGACGCCCCGTTGAATGTTTCCATCGAGTCTTACACAAAGGGGAAATGTGGTAGTTGCCATAGATGCATCTCTGCTTGTCCTGCCGGCGCAATAAGAGATGAAGAATGGGTCCGCAGCTTCAGCGGGCAGACCAAAATTGATGTTGACGCGTGCTCAAAACAGCTGGAAAAAAACTTTCAACTTGTTGGCAAATATATTTGTGGACTTTGTATATTGGCATGTCCACTCGGGAGAAAGGGGTGAAAGAATTTAACATTTTTCATATTTTTTTATATTAATTCTTAATATCAAAGGAGATGAGTGCAAAAGTATGACCAGCCGCGAGAGATTTATGGCAGCACTAAAAGGTGAACCTGTGGACCGTTTACCGGTGGTAAGCGTTTGCCAGCATGCCACGTATGAACAAATGGAAAAACTGAATAGTTACTGGCCTGATGCGTTATATGACGCAGAATTAATGGCCAGGTTGGCCGGGGGCGGCTATTCGATTCTGGGCTTTGACGCGGTAAGGCTGCCGTTCTGCCAGACCCACGAAGCCGAAGCCTTCGGCGCGGTTTTGAAAGACGGGGGCCGGGAAGGCCTGCCCAGTGTCAAGGTGCACCCGTACAAAATAGGGGATACCGTCGAATTTCCCGCTGACTTTTTAAGCCGCGGCCGGATTCCCAAGCTATTGGAAGGGATCCGGATTTTGAAGGAAACCCTGGGCGACAAGGTAATAGTCATGGGCGGGATAATCGGCCCCTTCAGTATAGCCGGCCAGATCCTGGAGATAACCTCCATGCTGATGGAAGCCTACCGTAAACCGGACAACCTGATCCCTTACGTGGAAGCCGGTGAACGGGCGGGCACGCTGCTGGGTCAGGCCATGATCGAGGCCGGGGCGGATGTAATTGTGATCGAGGACATGATGGCCTCCCTGGACATGATCAGCCCGGACATCTACCGCAAGCTGGCCCAGCCTTATGAAAAGAACCAGGTGGAAACCTTCAGCGTGCCGACCATCATCCATATCTGCGGCAAGC
>DYZU01000080.1 GCA_022735835.1 Thermincola sp.
CCGGGGAAATCCCGGCCCGGTTCAATCATATCCGCTATAAAAATGATCTTGTCCAGAACTGTCATTTTCCTGCGACCCGTGGTATGAAACCTGATGGCATCGAGAATTTCGCCGTCACGGACGCCGTAATTCTTAGCAGCAATATGCGCCGCCAGCTTCCCGTGCAGCAAGTCCGGGACCGCTTTTTCCACTTCGTCTGCTGCAATCCCTGATTGCTGGCACAACTGCCGGATGCGGTCACTGCCGAATTCCCTGGCAATATCATGAAGCAGGGCAGCGATACGGGCCTTTTCCCTTTCTGCTCCATACAGCTCCGCCAGCTTAACCGCAGTCTCGACAACACCCATGGTATGCTGGTACCTGCCGGAGCTCATGGAACTTTTGATCTGCTCCGCTATCTCCTTATTATTCATAGCTACCTCTCCCGGTTTTTTTCTGTCTCTCCACTCCCCACTGAAATATTCGACACATATAAAATAAAACCTCCCTGTACTGACAGAGGAGGCTTTAGGATATTCACTCGGTGGCCTCACCGGCTCTGGGTTTCGCTTCATTTACGGTCAAGATCCTGCCTTGGAACTCGGCGCCGTTCATGGCCTCAATCATTTTCTCAGCATCCTCGTCATTAACTTCCACAAAACCGAATCCCCTGGAGCGGCCGGTTTCTCGGTCCGTAATAATCCGGCTTCCGACTACCTCTCCATGAGCCCTGAAGGCTTCTTCCAACTCCTCCCGCTTGGTTGCCCACGGCAGATTGCCAACATAGAGTGTACGGACCACCTTCCCCTTCACCTCTCTTTCAAAACCCTGCTTGATGCTGCCCAGAATAAAGACACCCGAGGTTCCATCAGAAACCCGGGTGCCCCTTTAACAGACAGCTGTCTGGATAAACTGCTGGATACCGGAACCTTTTTATCATGAAAAAATATGTCATTCATTGAATCCTAATAGTATTATGTTCAAAAGCGTGCGTTCTATTCAGTATAAGATTTGGGAATAATTATCACTTTACTGCAGTAAAGTCTTTTCTGGCTAACCGTTGATATACAATTTATGTGCTTTGATATATTTTTCCACGTTCTCTGGCAGGAGATATTTGACAGGCTCTCCGAGCATTACACGTTCGCGTATTTCGGTTGATGATATGAGTATTCCGCCGGTCTCGTAAATGTGAATCCTGGCCCTTTGTTTACCGGGCAGGTTTCTTAGAACCCGGTTCATCCGGTCAAATGAGTAACCCGGCCGCGTCACGGCTATGAACTGGCATAACTCAAAAATCCGGGTTACATCCTTCCACGTAAGGATCTCCAGGATGGCGTCAGCGCCGGTGATAAAAAAAAATTCTTCCTTGCCGCTGCCTTCACTGTAAAGCAGTTCCATTGTATCTACAGTGTAGGTCGGGCCTTCCCGGTCGACTTCCACCGTGGATACCTCAAAAAAGGGGTTGGACTCGACAGCCAGCCTGGTCATCTGCAACCGGTGGACAGGGTCTAGAATATTGGTCCTTCTCTTGTGAACCGGTTGCCCGGACGGAATAAACAGAACTTTTGACAGGGCAAATTTATGCCTGGCACATTCTGCTATGTATAAATGGCCGTAATGGATGGGGTCAAAAGTCCCGCCCATTATGCCTACCCTGTTATTTGGCAAAATATTCATAACATTCCCCGTCCCCGTAAATAATTCCGTTATTTATTTCCTGATCTGGCCGTCGCCGAAGATGACATATTTTATGGTGGTGAGCTCCGGCAAGCCCATAGGCCCCCTGGCATGAAGTTTTTGGGTACTGATACCTATCTCAGCTCCGAACCCGAACTGGAACCCATCGGTAAACCTGGTGGAAGCATTTACATAAACGGCTGCCGCGTCAACTTCCTGCAGGAAACGCCGGGCCTTATTGTAATTGGTAGTAACGATAGCTTCCGAGTGCCTGGTTCCGTATTTGTAAATATGGTTCATCGCTTCCTCCATATCGCCAACTACCTTCACAGCCAGGATCAGGTCCAGGAACTCTGTGTAGTAATCGTCCTCAGTCGCGTCTTTCACCCAGCTTACCAGGGCTTTTGTGCCCGGGCAGCCCCTGATTTCCACTCCATATTCGTCTTTCAGGGTCCCCAGTAAACCGGGCAGCAAATTTCCGGCCACGTCCCTGTGCACCAGCAGCGTCTCCATGGCATTGCATACTCCCGGACGCTGGGTTTTGGCATTTATGACAATCTTTTGGGCCATTTCCAGGTCGGCTTCATTGTCCACATAAACATGGCAGTTTCCGACACCAGTCTCAATTACAGGGACCGTGGCGTTTTTCACAACGGTCTGGATGAGGCCCGCTCCTCCGCGGGGTATGAGGATATCCAGGTACTCATTGAGCTTCAGGAGAATATTGACTGCCTCGCGGTCCGTCGTTTCGATCAGCTGGATAGCCCCATCAGGTATGCCGGCCTTGACCGCCGCCTCTGAAATAATTTTGGTAATGGCTTTATTGGAGTTAATCGCCTCCGAACCGCCCCTCAAGACCACGGCATTACCGGTCTTCAGACACAGACCGACGGCGTCGACGGTCACGTTGGGCCTGGCTTCGTAAATGATCCCTATAACTCCGATGGGAACCCTCATCTTTCCCACCTGCAGCCCATTGGGCCTTCTCCACATTGAAATTACTTCGCCCACCGGGTCAGGCAGCATGGCAATCGCTTTCAAGCCTTCCGCCATTTCATCTATCCGCCTCTCGGTCAAAAGCAG
>DYZU01000081.1 GCA_022735835.1 Thermincola sp.
ACCGGACGCCCTTCCGGTCTCGGCCCCACCGGACGCCCTTCCGGTCTCGGCCCCACCGGACGCCCTTCCGGTCTCGGCCCCACCGGACGCCCTTCCGGTCTCGGCCCCACCGGACGCCCTTCCGGTCTCGGCCCTACCGGACGGCCTTCCGGCCTCGGCCCCACCGGACGCCCTTCCGGTCTCGGCCCCACCGGACGCCCTTCCGGTCTCGGCCCTACCGGACGGCCTTCCGGCCTCGGCCCCACCGGACGGCCTTCCGGCCTCGGCCCCACCGGACGCCCTTCCGGCCTCGGCCCCACCGGACGCCCTTCCGGCCTCGGCCCCACCGGACGCCCTTCCGGCTGGCCTTCAATTTTATCCGGTTTAGGACCATTGTCGGGCTTCAGCACAGGCTTCTCCTTTGTTTTCCGTTTCGTCTTTTTCTGACTTTCCTTTTGACTATCTAGAATTGAGGCAACTTCTTCATCTTGCAGGGTACTCATATGGTTTTTTACATTTATCCCCAGATCAGCAAGTTTGGCAATCAGTTCCTTGCTTTCCATACCTAAATTTTTTGCCAATTCATAAACACGAACTTTCCCCATCTTTTCACCCCCGTTTTTCTCTTTCTAACCGGGTCAGAAAGCCAATCTTTCCCTTTTAATTAATTGCTGCAGTTTTCTGGCAAAATTCTCCTCAGTGATAACGGCCACCGATCTAGGTGATTTCCCTATGGCGGCGCCCATAGGCATTTTCTCTCCGTACTCTAGCCAAGGTATTTTCTTAAATTTTGCCAGATTAATGAAATGCTCCTTGGTTTTATGTGACGCATCTGCGGCCACTAAAAGCAGTTTGGCTCTATCATTTTTAATCGCGGCTTCAGCGGCGGCATCCCCTGAACAAACCTGCCCCGCACGCTGGGCAAGTCCCAAAAAATCATAAATTTTTTGGTCCACTGTGGCTCACCAACCGGTCTCTCAGTTTTTCCAGGATTTCCGGGGGGATAGACTGCTGAAAAGCCTTTTCCAGTCTTTTTGCTTTTAGCGCTTTATGCAAGCATTCCTCTTGAGGACAGATATATGCCCCCCGGCCTGACCGTTTGCCTCCGGAATCTATCTCAATCAAGTTTTCAGGGGTTCTGACTACCCTGATAAGCTCTTTTTTGGGTTTCATTTCCTGGCAGCCCAGGCACATCCGCATCGGGATTTTCTTTATCTTCATCTTCAACTCTCCTTATCAGGTTTCATCTTCGAGCTCTTCCAGGTATTCACCTACTTCTTCAACTGACAATTTCTTGCGTCTACCGCCCTTTTTCCCCGCTTTTTTCCGGGTATCGGCCAACTTTTCTTTCTTTTTGGACTTTTTGCCTTTCTTCGGCATATCATCTTCATCGTCATCGGAATAGAATTCAGGCTCCCGTTTTAAATCCCCGTAGGTTTCTTCATCACCTTGAAACTGTTCGTCGTCGTAATATTGCTCGTCATAATATTCTTCAGGATAATACTCGTCGTCATCATAATACTGCTCATTATAATTCTCCTCGTACTCCGCTTCTTCCCCGGGCCGGCCTTCCCCGCTATATTCTTCGTCCTCCGGGACGTATTCTTCCTCATAGTCGTAGTCCTGGTATTCTTCTTCGTATTCTCCCCAATCTTCATAATCGCCCTGTTCGCTTTCATCATATTCGTCCTGGTAATACTCTTCTCCCGCGTACTCTTCTTCCACGTATTCGCCTTCGGCGTATTCTTCTTCCGGATACTCGTTTTCCATATACTCATCTTCCAGGTATTCGTCTTCCAGGTATTCACCCACCTGATCAAAATATTCTTCATTTTCCATAATCTCTTCCATCTGGGATTCGCTCTTGATATCTATTTTCCAGCCGGTCAGTTTAGCGGCCAGCCGGGCATTTTGCCCCTCTTTTCCGATGGCCAGTGATAATTGATAGTCAGGTACAACAACCCTAGCCACCTTATCATCCTCAAAAATGGCGACATCCACTACCTTGGCAGGGCTTAAGGCGTTGGCCACAAACTTTGCCGGGTCCTGGTTCCATTTAACGATATCAATTTTTTCACCTTTCAGCTCATTGACAATGGTCTGAACTCTCATCCCTTTAGGCCCCACGCAGGCACCTACCGGGTCAACGTTTTCATCCCGTGAGTAAACGGCAATTTTCGAACGTGCTCCGGCCTCGCGGGCCACGGATTTCAGTTCTACGATCCCGTCGTGAATTTCAGGCACTTCCAGCTCGAAAAGCCTCTTCAAAAGGCCGGGGTGGGTTCTGGAAACCAGGATCTGCGGACCTTTGGTGGTCTTTTTAACCTCAACTATGTATGTTTTCAGCCTGTCACCGTGTTTATATTCTTCACCGGGAATTTGTTCAGTCGGTCCGAGAATTGCCTCTGTCTTACCCAAGTCTATGTAAATATTTTTTTGGTCTTGCCGCTGGACAATTCCGGTAACAATATCACCTTCACGGTTGGAAAACTCTTCGTAAATTATACCTCTTTCAGCTTCCCTGATTCTCTGTACAACCACCTGTTTGGCTGTCTGGGCCGCAATGCGGCCGAAATCCCTTGGAGTAACTTCTATTTCTACTATGTCACCCAATTCATACCTGGGGTCTTTTTCCCGGGCTTCTTCCAGAGATATTTCGCTTCTTTCGTCTTCCACTTTTTCAACAACGGTTTTTCTGGCGTAAACCTTTATCTCCCCGGTCGACCTGTCAATGTTAACCCTTACATTCTGCAGCGAACCGAAGTTTCTCTTGTAGGCTGAAATCAAGGCAGCTTCAAGGGCTTCCAGGAGTATCTCCATGGAGATGCCTTTTTCCCGTTCGAGTTCCTCCAAGGCTTCGATGAACTCAGTATTCATTTTTTTTGCAAACCTCCTCAATTTTCAATTGTCTATTAAAAATCAGCTTCCAGCCGGACTTTTGCCACCTTTTCCATCGGCAAAGCCAACTGTTTACCTTTAATGTTAATCAGTAATGTTCCGTCGTTTAAGCCTGCCAACTCGCCCACAAATTCTCTCTGTCCTTCAACCGGCGAGAAGGTCGAGGCCCGCACTTTTCGCCCGCTGAACCTGATAAAATCTTCCGGTTTTTTTAAGGGCCGTTCAATTCCCGGTGACGAAACTTCCAAAATATACGATTGGGGAATGGGATCTTTTTCATCAAGCAGCTTGCCCAGTCTTTCCGATACGGTCTGACAGTCGTTATGAGTAACACCTGTCGGTTTATCTATGAAAACCCTTAGAAACCAGGATCCGCCTTCTTTTACATACTCCACATCTACCAATTCCAGCCCCAGGGCCCCGGTAATCTTTTCAGACATTTCCCTGACGGTGTCTTCAATTTTTGTTTTGCCCACAGCCTTTACCTCCGGTTTATTTTTATTCATATTAACTATTGTACCATCGATCCATAACCCTTATACCCCGGCCAAATCGGTTCCCTGTAATGCGAAAGAGTGGGTGTCCCCCACTCTGACATCGAATAGGTTTGGGTTGTAGCTTAGACAAAATCACATCATAAATAGTGTAACACATCTTACGCCTGTTGACAAGATAACAATAACAATGTTTTTTAAAACAGAACCATCTGGTCTGTTTCCGGGAGACCGTGAAGGCATCCGTGCCTGTGCATAATTTCTATTATCGGTTTGCTGACCTTGGCCCTGTTCCGCAAATCTTCAATAGATGTAAACATCCTTTGCCTGCGGGCCCTGGTGATGTTCCTGGCTGCCGTTTCGCCCAATCCCTGCAGAGCTACGAAAGGAGGCAGCAAGCCGTTTTCCGTAATGAGGAATTTGGTGGCATGCGACTGTTCCAGGTTCACCGGGAGCATCTTAATTCCACGTTCGTACATTTCCAGCGCCACTTCCAGGATGGTAAGGAGGTTTTTCTCCTTGGCGGTAGCTTCATTACCCTTGCATTCTATTTCTTCTATTTTGCTCCTGATAAAACTGCTGCCCTGCACTACTATATCGGCATCGAATTCATCTGCCCGGACGGTAAAATATGTCGCATAAAAAGCCTCCGGGTAGTGAACCTTGAAATAAGCGATCCGGTAAGCCATCATCACATAAGCGACCGCATGAGCTTTAGGAAACATGTATTTAATTTTCTGGCACGACCGGATATACCATTCCGGGACATTGTGCTGAATCATACATTTCTCGTCTTCCGGCTTAACACCCTTGCCTTTCCGCACTCCCTCCATTATTTTGAAAGCCTGCTTAGGTTCAAGCCCCTTTTGAATGAGAAAAATCATTATATCATCCCGGGCGGAAATAGCTTCAGATAATTTGCAAACCCCCTCCCGGATCAGGTCCTGGGCATTGTTAAGCCATACGTCTGTCCCGTGAGAAAATCCGGATATTCTGACCAGTTCGGAAAAAGTAGTCGGTCTCGTATCCTCCAGCATCTGCCTGACAAACTTTGTGCCAAACTCCGGAATACCGTAGCTTCCTACTTTTGACCTGATCTGTTCAGGGGTAACTCCCAGGACTTCCACTCCTGAAAATATTTTCATTGTCTCTGGCTCATCAAGGGGAATTGTCCTGGCATCAACCCCAGTCAGGTCTTCCAGCATCTTAATGACTGTCGGGTCGTCATGCCCCAGGATGTCCAGCTTGACAATCCGGCCGGAGATGGAATGGTAGTCAAAGTGGGTTGTAACAACTCCCGATTTTTTGTCATCAGCAGGGTACTGGAGCGGGGTAAATTTATAAACATCCATATCACGGGGGATTACCATTACCCCCCCGGGGTGTTGTCCGGTAGTCCTTTTCACCCCGGTACACCCTTCCACCATGCGGTCCGTTTCCGGCTTGCGCTTGGCTATTCCACGCTCTTCCAGAAACTTCTGTACGAACCCGTAAGCCGTTTTATCCGCCACTGTGGCTATTGTACCGGCTCTGAAGACATGCCCCCGGCCAAAAAGCTCTTCAATGTATTTATGGGCCCGGGGTTGGTAATCTCCCGAAAAGTTAAGATCTATGTCCGGGACTTTGTCCCCTTCAAATCCCAAGAATACTTCAAACGGGATGTCAAAACCGTCTTTTTGATATAGGGCTCCGCATTTCGGACAGTTTTTGTCCGGCAGGTCAGCTCCACACCCGTATGATCCGTCCTGGATAAACTCGCTGCTTTTGCATTGCGGGCAAATATAGTGCGGCGGTAGTGGGTTAACTTCGGTTATTCCCGTCAAGGTGGCTACCAACGAAGACCCGACTGAGCCCCGGGATCCAACCAGGTACCCGTCTTCATTGGATTTTTTCACCAGCTTGTGGGCAATCAGATACAAAACCGCGAAACCGTTGCTGATAATCGAATGAAGTTCTTTTTCAATCCTTTTTTGGACAATCTCGGGAAGCCGGTCACCATAGACGGATTTTGCTCTAGACCATGTCATATCCGCAATCTGTGTCTCGGCGCCTTCAATCTTTGGCGGGAAGAATTCGTCCGGCATGGGCTTAACATCCTGGACCCGGTCTGCAATCAGGCGCGGGTTCCCGACCACCACTTCCCAGGCCTGCTCCTCCCCCAGATAAGAGAATTCTGTCAGCATCTCTTCTGTGGTTTTAAAATACAGCGGCGCCTGGTCATTAGCATCCTCGTAGCCCTGGCCGGCCATCAGCACCTGCCTGAACAGGCCGTCTGCCGGCTCCAGGAAATGTACGTCACCGGTAGCCACCACCGGCTTGTTAAGGTCCTTCCCCAGTTCGACGATGTCCCGGTTCATCTGCCGCAAGGATTCATTCTCCTGAACCCGCCCCTGGCGAACCAGAAATTCATTGTTTCCCGTGGGCTGAATTTCCAGGTAATCATAAAACGCAGCAATTTCTTTGAGCTTTTCCCGGTCTGCCCCGTCCAGGTAAGCGCTGATAAGCTCACCGGCTTCACAGGCCGAACCGATTAGCAAACCCTCCCGCCTTTTGACAAGTTCGCTTCTGGGAATTCTCGGATGACGGTAGTAGTAATTGAGATGGGATAAGGTAACCAATTCATAAAGGTTTCGCAGGCCCGCCTGGTTTTGTGCTAACAGAACTATATGATAGCTTTTCAGTTTATCCAGATTAATGTGTTTGACCAAGTCGTTGATTTGATCAAGGCTGTTAATTCCCCGGTCAACAAGCAGTTCCACCATTTTGACAAATATTTCAGCCGTGGCATGAGCGTCATCAACTGCCCGGTGATGTCTTTCCAGAGCAACGCCAAATTCTTCGGCCAGGTTCTTTAGTTTATGGTTTTTCAGTTTTGGCAGGAGAGCCCTGGCCAGGCTCAGGGTGTCTACCACCGGGTTTTCCAATTCCTTTCTGGCTGTCCGCGTTAGGTTAACCCGGATAAAACCTGTATCAAACTGGGCGTTATGGGCGACCAGAACGGCTGATCCCACAAATTCCATAAACTGAGGCAGTACCATTTCTATTCCGTCAGCGCCGTCAATCATTTCAGGCAGTATTCCTGTTAATCTTTGAACCTCAGCAGGTATTGCGTTTTGCGGCCTGACAATCCTGCTAAAACTGCCAATAATCCGCCCGTTTTTTATTTTAACCGCGCCAATTTCGATAATTTCGTTGACAGTAGGAGAAAGCCCGGTGGTTTCCAGGTCGAAAACCACAAATTCTTCTTCAGCCAGCAGTCCCGGACGGGGTTTAATGACTATTGGCACCCCGTCATCAATCAGGTAACCTTCCATCCCGTAGATTATTTTTATGCCGTATTTTTTCCCGGCTTCGTATGCGTCCGGAAAAGCCTGAACCACGCCGTGGTCAGTAACGGCAACGGCCGGGTGGCCCCATTTGGCGGCAGTACTAACTGCGTCCATAACTCCCGTGACACCGTCCATGGCACTCATCTTGGTGTGCAGATGAAGCTCCACCCTCTTTTCCGCGGCGTTGTCCGACCTGGCCGGATATTCCGTAATATTGACGTCCGTGGCCATCACGGTAAGCTCCTGGGAAAATTTATCCTGCCGGACGGGGCCCCGGACTTTAACCCAGATCCCTTTTTGCAGGGCCATGGAAATTCTGTCCCCGTCTTTTGCATCTGCGAACAATTTTACAGTGATGCTGTCAGTAAAATCGGTTATGTCAAAGCTTATGAGATTGCGCCCGCTTTTTAACCGGCGGACTTCACGGTTTATAATCCGGCCCTGCACAACAACGCTCTTTTCTTCCTCAACCACCTGTTGAATCTCCACCGGAGCCTCTGTTATAACCCTGCCCGCCAGAGACCCGGGTCCCGGCTCATTGGCCCGTCTCTGGCAAGGTCGGCTTGGTGTATCTGGCCTAGATGTTTCCACCCGTTGAGCTGCCAGGGCCCTGAGGTATTCTTCTTCCTGGCGGGAAATCCACCGGGCAAATTCACATTCATCCTCTTCAAGAATATGAATGCTTACCCCAACTTCTATACCGAACTCCCGCCTGACAAGGTCTGAGATTTGCCCCGCCACCTGCCGCTGTTTAAATATATCCCCGGCCACCTGACTTTTGACAAATAACTGGAGGTTGTTTCCATGCACCGTTTTGGAGGCGGAAACCAGCCATCCCAGGAGGACGGGGTGTTTTCTGACAACGGCATACACAATGTCTTCCCAGTAATTTTGTATAATTTGATCCAGGGTTAATGCGGGTATATTATAACGGATGCAAAAATCCACCTCTTCCAGACCGGGAATTTGCCGGGCCAGTTCCTGCGAAAATTCATTAATGAGTCTCTTGCTGACCAGCCTGTCCAGCACTACATGAACATACCATTTCTTTTCAGAAGTGCTGATTTCCACTTTTTCCACGGTAGCCTTTCTCATGGCCTCTTTAAAATCATCAGGCAAAGCCGACTTTTCTATATAATTGCAAAAATGTAGAACGGCTGGGCGCCGTTCTATATTTGGCTCCGGTAATATCGATGCCAAAAGTTTCCCCCCGAATCCAATTATTACGTTATTCTCCCCACTCGACCTGGTGAACCCCAGGCACATCTGACAGTTGGTACATTAACTGATTCATGTCAATGCCCGGCGGTATCTTGATATCAATTTCAAACATTACTCTCCTGTCGTCACTCATCTGTTTCATCTGGATATTAAGGATGAGGATCCCGTATTCCCCCAGGAAGGAACCCACCCGGCCCAGCTGCCCCGGCCTGTTATCGGCCGTTACCAGCAGTGTCACAACATTGGTTAGGCCAGCCACCATCCGTTCGACTTTTCCCAGGTAAATCAGGGCGATAAAAACCACTCCCGTTGTTACCAGCGCCGCGAAATACAACCCGGCGCCGACAGCCAAACCTACACCGGCCACCACCCACAGGCTGGCCGCAGTGGTCAGCCCCTTTACCGTGGCTCCTTCCCTCATAATGGTACCTGCCCCGAGAAATCCTATCCCGCTTACAACCTGAGCGGCAATTCTCCCCGGGTCCAGGGCGGCTTTGTTATGATAAATATTGTAAATGTCCTGGGACACCAGCATTATCAATGCCGATCCCACACATACCAGAATGTGGGTCCGGAACCCGGCCGATTTGTTCAGACTTTCCCGTTCCAGGCCGATTAAACCGCCCAATATGCCTGACAGTATAATTCTTAAAATTATGTCAACCTCCCGGAAACCTGACACCGGCTTCCCTCCTTACAATTTACCCTTTCCCCATGCACTTGGCAATCTCCCAGTACATCTTCAGTCTCGCCAGGAAACCTCGCACAACCCCCAGTTTTTCTTCCTTCATTACATGGGTCATGTCTTTCAATTCGACTTCAACCACAGATATTCCTGCTGTTTTGGCAAATCTCGTCAAAGCCACCTCGACACCAAACCTGGTCATTTCCAGGTGAGAAAGCTGCCTGAACAGGTCCCTCTTGACAGCCCTTTGTCCGGACAAAAACGGAGCGATAAATTGGGCCAGGTCGGTGGCCAGCCGGCCCTGTTCGAAAATTCCCACGGTCATCTCCGCCCGGCCTTCAATCACGGGCAGCAAGAGGTCCACAACGTGCAAGGGCTGCAGCCCGATCAGGTCCGCATCCAAAAAAAGGACCACATCGGCATCGGTACTGTTGACTCCGACCACCATGGCTCCACCCTTGCCCATGTTTTCCGGTAAAGATATTACTCTTGCTCCCCAACTTTCCGCCACTTTCGCGGTGTTGTCGGTTGAACCGTCATCAACAACAATAGTCTCATCAACAAACGGGACCTGACTGACTATCCTGATAATATCTCCCACAGTCCGTTCCTCATTGTACGCCGGAATAATAACTGCTATCTTCATTACCGCTCCCTCCTGTCACCGCATCGATAGTTTAGTGACCAGCCGTTGGTGACCAGTTGTCAAATGCCGGACTTCACGCCAGGCTCTCCGCAATCTCGTCCTCAACAATCTTTTTAATCAACGGAACAGCGCTTTCAATTTTTGCGGTCTGGACATTCCCGTTTCGACGGTGCCTTATTTCCACAACGCCTTCCTCAACAGCCTTAGAACCTATTACTATTCTTAATGGGAAGCCAATTAAATCGGCATCTTTAAATTTTACGCCAGGGCGTTCATTCCTGTCGTCGATTACGGCTTCCACCCCCTGTGCCGTTAGAGAAATGTACAGGGATTCCGCTATTTTCATCTGGTCTTTGTCTTTGGCGCTTACGGGAATAATTACGGCATGGTAAGGAGCAATCGGCATCGGCCAGATAATACCGTCATCGTCGTGGTTTTGCTCAATGGCGGCAGCCACAGTTCTGCTTACCCCTATGCCGTAGCACCCCATCACCATCAGCTGCTCTTTTCCGTTTTCATCCAGGAATTTGGCCCCTAAGGCTTTGCTGTATTTGGTGCCCAGCTTAAAAACCTGTCCGACCTCGATGCCCCGGGCTTCACTAAGCTTGCCCCGGCATCTTGGACAAGGGTCGCCCGCTTTAACCAGTCTGATGTCTGCCACCTTATCCGGAATAAAATCCCGGCCGGGATTGACATTGATAATATGCGTGTCTGTTTTATTGGCCCCGGTAACAGCATTTCTCATCAGCATCACTTCCTGATCCGCAATAACCCGGACCCCTTTAATATTTACGGGTCCGGCAAACCCCGGCTCAGCCCCGGTCAGTTCGGCCACTGACCTTTCATCCGCCATGAACAGCCGCAGGGAATCCAGGACGTTCTGCAGCTTGACCTCGTTAATCTCCCGGTCTCCCCTCACCAGGGCGAGAACTATCCCGTCTTCGGTCTGGTACACCAGGGACTTGATAATCCTCTGCGGATCGACTTTTAAGAATGAAGACACCTCTTCAATGCTCCGCGCGCCGGGAGTGGAGACCTCCTCCCAGGCCAGCATTTCTTCTGCCGAAGTTTGCTCGTCCACCACGGCTTCCGCCTTCTCCACATTGGCCGCATATTCACAGCTTTCACAAAAAACGATGGCAGCTTCTCCCGAATCAGCCATAACCATAAACTCGTGCGTACTGCTGCCCCCGATTGCTCCCGGGTCGGCTTCCACCACCCTGAATTTGAGGCCGCAGCGGGAAAACACCCTTGAGTAAGCCTCGTACATCTTACGGTAACTCAGTTCCAGGCCCGCCTCATCCCGGTCGAAGGAATACAGGTCCTGCATTATAAACTCCCGTCCGCGCATCAACCCAAAACGGGGCCTGCGTTCGTCCCTGTATTTGTTCTGAATCTGGTACAGCAAAAGGGGAAGCTGTTTATAGCTCCTGACTTCATTCCTCACCAGGTCGGTGATGATTTCCTCGTGGGTCGGCCCCAGGGCAAAGTCCCTGCCGTGACGGTCCCTCAGCCTGAAGAGTTCGTCCCCGTATACATTCCAACGCCCGGATTCCAGCCAGAGTTCGGCAGGCTGGATGATGGGCAGCATCAGTTCCTGGCCGCCCTTGTTGTCCATTTCTTCCCTGATTATTTCAATCACTTTTTTAATTACCCTGTACCCTAACGGCAGATATGTATAAACCCCGGAAGCAACCTTGCGGATCATTCCTGCCCTGAGCATCAGAATGTGGCTGATGACCTCCGCCTCGGCAGGCACTTCCCGTAAAGTCGGGGCCAAAAGTTCGGATAATCTCATTATGCAACCTCCTCTTAAAAAATAGTGGCCAAAAGATTAATTACGCTATTTTTCGTTCACCATCATATCAATCTCTTTTAACAGTTCAGGGACTAAATCCTGTTCGGCAATCTTTCTTATAACCTGTCCTTTTTTAAACAACAGGCCAACCCCTTTTCCGCCGGCAATTCCTATGTCGGCTTCCCGGGCCTCGCCGGGACCGTTGACCACACATCCCATAATGGCTACCTTTATCGGAGTCTGCAAATGCCGGATTTTCTTTTCAACTTCTTCGGCAATTTTAATCAGTTCAATTTCCGTTCTTCCGCAGGTTGGGCAGGAAACTATCGTAGGCCCCCGCTGACGCAGATTCAGGGCCTTCAGGATCTCAAACCCGACCTGTACTTCCTGCACCGGATCTCCGGTGAGGGATACCCTCAAGGTGTCACCTATACCATTGCTTAAAAGGGCCCCGATACCCACCGCTGACCTGATTGTTCCCGCCCACGGGGTTCCGGCTTCAGTCACCCCAATGTGCAGGGGGTAATCCACTTTTGCCGATATCAGACGGTAAGCCTCCAGCATCAGCGGTATATCAAACGCCTTCAGGGATATTTTAATTTCACGAAAATCGAGTTCCTCCAGTATTTTAACGTGTCCCAGGGCGCTCTCCACAAGGCCCTCGGGAGTCACTCCCCCGTATTTCTCCAGGATGGTCTTTTCCAGCGAACCCGCATTGACTCCTATCCGGATGGGAACATTTCTTTCGCGGGCAGCCTTAACCACTTCCCTGACCCTGCCGGGATCACCGATGTTCCCGGGATTGAGCCGTAACCCGTGGACTCCGTTGGCAATGGCTTTTACAGCCAGCCGGTAGTCGAAATGAATATCGGCCACTACGGGGACGGGGCTCTGTCTGGTGATTTCTTTTAACGCATCGGCAGCAGCATTATCCGGCACTGCCACCCGAACTATTTCGCACCCCGCCCCGGTCAGCTCTTTAATTTGAGCAACCGTAGCCCTGACGTCCCGCGTATCGGTATTGGTCATGGACTGGACCGAAATGGGAGCGCCGCCGCCGACAGGCACGTTTCCTATGCTGATCTGACGGGTCAAACGTCTGTGCAAAATCCTGCCTCCTAACTTAACATCTGGATAATATCCTGGTAAGTGATCACGACCATCAATAAAAGCAGGAGCGCCAGCCCTACCAGATGGATGAAATTTTCCTTGGCCGGTTCGATGGGGGTTCCCCTGATGCCCTCCAGCCCAAGAAACATCAACCTGCTGCCATCCAGGGCAGGTATGGGCAGGAGGTTAAACAAGCCAATCTGAATGCTAAGGAAACCGGCGATATTTATCAGGAAGACAATGCCCAGTTCGGCTGCTTTACCCAGTTCATACGTAATTCTGACCGGCCCGCTCAGCTGAACAGGCATCTCCCGTACAATCATCTTGCCTATAAAATCCACGGTAATTCTGAGCACCTCGTATGTTTTGATGATGCCCAGTTTCAGAGATGTCCATAAACCCAGCCTCTGAGTCACATAAGTTATCCCAATTTTACCCCACTGGTCTTCCGGGTCCTTTTCCGGTACTACCTGAAACACCTTGGTTTCCTGCCCTCTTTTTACTTCAATCTCGATCTTTTTATTGGGGTTTTTATGAATAATATCCGTTATGTCCAGCCAGGTTTTGGTAGGGGTGTTGTTAATCCTGGTAATTACATCCCCCGGCTTTATGCCGACTTGGGCCGCCGGCTTGCCCTTAATAACCTTGCCCACAACATTTTTGTTGGTGGGCAGCCCAAAAATCAAGAAGCTTAAAGAGAACAACAGAACTGCCAGCACAAAGTTCATCAGCGGACCAGCCGCAATAATGGCCATCCTTTTCGGCACGCTCTTATGCATAAAGCTCTTTTCTGTTCCGGTATTGTTAATTTCCTGGGCTAGCCCGGCTTGCTCCCTGAGGTCTTCCTCAGGGTCCATGCCGGCCATCCTGACAAATCCGCCCAAGGGAACAGCTCTCAGGTTATATACAGTTTCCCCTCTCCGGAAACCGGCTAGACGCGGCCCAAACCCGATACTAAATTCGTACACCTGAACTCCCGTTATTTTGGCCAGGGCAAAATGACCCAGTTCGTGGAACAGGACCAGCAGCCCGAAAACTATTACAGCATATGGGAGATATATGACCCAATCAGTCATCTTTACACCTTCCTTAATTATGATCAACTATACAATCAGCGGTTCGCCAGTCTCCTGGCCTCCTCCCGGGCCCAGCAGTCGCTCCGGATAATGTCCTCCAACCCGGGCTTATCAATGCAATCATGGCTGGACATGACCCGCTCGATTAAGTCCGCAATGTCCGGAAAACCAATCCGGCGCTCGAGAAACATTTCTACCGCCTGCTCATTAGCCGCATTCATCACCGCAGGCATTGTCCCCCCCGCGGCTCCGGCCTCAAAAGCCAGCTGCAAACAGGGAAACAAATCCGCCCGTGGTTCCTCAAAGCTCAGTTTTCCGACTGAGACCAAATCCAGCTTCGGAAAGTCATTTTCCCATCTCTCGGGGTAGGAAAGAGCATACTGGATAGGTATCCTCATATCGGGAATCCCCATCTGGGCAATCACAGACCCGTCAACAAACTCTACCATTGAATGAATGATGCTTTGGGGATGGATCATTACTTTAATATTGGCAAATTTAATGTTAAACAGCCACCTGGCCTCTATCACTTCCAGGCCTTTATTCATCATGGTGGCGGAATCGATTGTAATTTTGCGCCCCATAGACCAGTTCGGGTGCTGTAAAGCTTCTTCGACCGTAACATCAGCCAGTTGTTCCCTGGATTTGTTTTTAAACGGCCCTCCGGAAGCGGTGAGGATAAGCCTGCGAACCTCAGATTTGTTCTCCCCGTTGAGGCACTGGAAAATAGCGGAGTGCTCGCTGTCCACCGGCAAAATCTTGACGCCTTTCGCCTCGGCCAGGGACATCACCAGTTGACCCGCCGCCACCAGCGTTTCCTTATTGGCCAGAGCGATATCCTTCCCGGCCTTAATGGCTTCTATGGTAGGAATCAGTCCCACGGTTCCGGTAATGGAGGTGACAACGATGTCTACTTCATCTGCCGCAGCCAGTTCAGCCATTCCTTCAATACCGCAGGTCAGTTTTATCTCGCCAGGAAGAACGGCCCGGAACCTCGGTAAGTCCTCTTTTCTCGCGATGCTGACCATTCTTGGCCGGTGCTTTAAAACCTGGCGGGCCAGTCTATCCAAATTGCTCCCGGCAGCCAGCCCCACAACTTCAAATTTCTCCGGGAATCTTTCTACCACTTCCAGGGTCTGACAACCGATAGAACCGGTACTGCCCAAAACGGCTATTCTTCTTCTCATTGTGCCTTCTCCTATATGATACTATACAATAGAATCTGCCCACCAAAAGCCTATTTGCTGTTTTTCCATCCTAACAGCCCTGCGGAAGAAAAGGCCTTTAAGGTGATGATAAACAGAGGCCCGGCCACCACACCCAGAGGTCCCAACAGGCGCAAACCCACATACATTCCGACCAGTGTGGCCAGCGGGTGCAGTCCTATCGTAGTGGAGATTATTTTCGTCTCCAGAACCTGTCTCACCACCAGGACGATGGCGTAAAGAACGGTCAGTTTTACTGCAAAAGCGGTGTCCCCGGTAAAGTACTCCCAGGCAATCCACGGCAGGTAAATAGAGCTGGGCCCCAAAACCGGGATTATATCCGCAATACCGATAGCCAATCCTACCAGCAGCGCATAGGGGGCTCCGATGATATAAAGACCTGCCAGGCTCTGGATAAATGTAAGCGTGATTAAAACCAGCTGCGCCCTGGCATATCCTATCACAGCGTGAAAAACATCTTTGGCAATTTGCAGGCTCTTACGATTCCATGGTTCAGGTATTGCTCTCAGCCAAAAGTCAATAATTACTTTTTTATCTTTTGACATAAAATATGTGGCAATGGCGCTGATAATTATTAAAATTATCCAGGCAGGCACGGACGAAACCAACTTCAGCATAAAATTCAGCATCTTGCCCACAATGACCTGGATTTTATTAATCACGGAATCCAGACTGAATTGATTACCGGCAATTCTTTCATTAATAAAATTCAGGACATCTTTGGGCAGGGTCAGGTAATATGCCTCGGCCATGTCCTGCACAGACATGATCCCCGATTTGATGTCATCAACATACTGAGGTAAAAATGCCGAAAGATGAGCCAGTTCTACGATTAACCTGGTAATTACAAGAGTAAGTGCCAGGCCAAAACCGCCAAACACAACAAACATGGCTATTCCCACCGCTACGGCCCGCGGGATACGGCCCCTTTTTTGTAAAAATGCTACCAGCGGTTCCATAAAAAATGCCAAAAATACGGCTAAAATAAAGGGCGCGAAGAGAGGGGCCACATATTTTAACAACAGGTAGGCGACAAGAGTCCCCAACCCTATATATATCAGGGTTCGTACCAGGTGCTTCAGCAGACTCACCTCAACTCATTATGATCAATCTTAAATAATAATATACTGCCGGAGCAGTTAAGTACAGGCTGTCAAACCTGTCCAGAACCCCTCCGTGACCGGGTATCAGCCGGCCAGAATCTTTAACGCCTGCCATACGTTTAAAGGCCGACTCGGCCAGGTCCCCGACCTGTCCGACAATTCCCACTAATATACCTATAATCACATAATGTATTAAGGGGACACGGGAACTCAAAATACCCACAATTACCGCCGCAATTATACTGCCGGCTATTCCTCCCAGCGAACCTTCCACCGATTTTTGAGGACTTATTACCGGAGCAAGCTTGCGTTTACCCATATTTATCCCCACGAAGTAAGCAAATGTATCTGTACTCCAAGTACAAACCAGGACCAGCAACACATAATGAAACCCGTCAGTCAGGTGCCTGATGCTGATCAAATGAGTCAAAAGCCACCCGGCATACAATGAAGTGAAAATAGTGGCTGATAAATCGCTAACTGTAAAAGAAGGATAAGCAGCGATCAGGTAAATGGCAGCGGCAGTCACTGCCAGGAACAAAACAGCGGCCTGAAAATATCCGCTGCCCGTACCGGCAGCCGCCACATATAGGATCCCGGCTGTCACAGCCAGGGGTCTCCAGATATGAATATCCATCCTGCTCCACAGGCGTGTCATCTCAACTATCCCTACAACCGCCAGAGCCAGTATAACCGCTGCCAAAGGCAGACCTCCGTACCAGAACGAATAGATGATGATCGGTATACCAACCAGAGCGCTGAGGATTCGATATGAAAGCATATTTTATCACCGGCCCCGCTATTTTGTTTTCAGGCCTCCAAATCTTCTTTGTCGGCGTTGATAATCAACAATTGCTTCCAATAAATGTACTTTTCGGAAATCCGGCCATAAAACCGGAGAATACCAAAATTCAGAATAGGCAGCCTGCCAGAGGAGGAAATTACTGATTCGCAGTTCTCCGGAAGGACGGATCAGCAAATCGGGGTCGGGAATACCCGCAGTGTATAGATAACCGGCGATCACCTCTTCAGTGACCTCATCAGGATTGAGTTTATCACCGGCAATTTCCCTGCCGATTCGCTTTACAGCTTCCACTATCTCGTTTCTGCCTCCGTAGTTCAGGGCCAGGTTCAAAGTCAGGCCGCTGTTTTTCCTAGTGTATTCTTCGTCCCTGTACAGCGCTTCTCTTGCTTTTTTCGGCAATTCGTCGATCCTGCCGATAGC
Organism: Thermincola sp.; assembly: GCA_022735835.1. Lineage (GTDB taxonomy): Bacteria > Bacillota > Thermincolia > Thermincolales > UBA2595 > UBA2595. The sequence continues at coordinate 16,791 of DYZU01000081.1, forward strand.
TTTTATTCTGACATTGTTTTCATGCAGCTCATGGATCTCTTTTTCCAAATACTCCACCAGAAGGTCCATCAGAATATTAACCTCTTCTGCCGGGCGCTTCCAGTTCTCGGTGGAGAAAGCATAGACCGTCAGATACTTTATTCCCAGTGAAGAACAGGCTTTGACTATTTCCCTCAATGACTCAACCCCGGCCCTGTGCCCCATGGCCCGGGGCAGACCCCGGCGGGTAGCCCAACGGCCGTTCCCGTCCATGATAATCGCGATATGAATAGGGAGCCGGTCGTAATCAATGGCCTTGCCCAATTCCTCTGCTCTCTCCGATTCGTTTTTGTCCCTGCGTACTTTCCAAAAGCCAAGCCAGCTGCGAACCATTCAGTTGCCTCCTCAGCTATGCTACCCGGCGGATACCACATTGTGTTTTACATATATATCTATTTTACATCTTCAGACCAAAAGTTTCTATACTTAAAATAAACCCCCTCCGTTAACGAGGGGGTTTATTGATTACTCTTCAACAATTGCTCCTGTGGGGCAAGCTTCTGCACAAGCGCCGCAATCAGCACACTCATCGGCCTTAATCCTGTAAATGTCGCCTTCCTCGATCGCTCCGTTGGGGCAAGCATCCAAGCAGCTGCCACAAGCCAAACATTCATCAGTAATTCTATATGCCATATTATTGTACACCTCCTTTCTCATAATCCTGATATGCAACAACAACCCGGAGTTTTGCCTCATCTAAAAGAGAGAGGCGTACAACTCTGGCCACACCCAAAGGTTTTGCTGCTTTAACAGGTTTTGTCACTGTTACCTGGGCAACTTGCCAGCCTTTATTCCTGATTTCGGTTAAGGCCTCGTCAATGACAAAACCTAAAACATCAGGCAGTTCCATCCGTATCCCTCAAATCCGGCAGGATTACCTATACTTCCATGACTTCCTGTTCCTTGTTTTCCAGTATCTTGTCGACATCCTTGATACACTTGTCCGTCAACTTCTGCACTTCTTCCTGGGCCCTCTTGAAATCATCTTCCGAAATTTCGTGTTTCTTTTCCATATCCTTCAAGTGTTCGTTGGCGTCCCGCCTTACATTGCGAATAGCCACCCTGGCATCTTCCGCTTTCTTCCTGACAACTTTTACCAGCTCGTTTCTTCTTTCCTGAGTAAGCTGCGGAATGGATAATCTGATAACTGTACCGTCATTATTAGGGGTCAAACCCAAATCAGACTTTAGAATGGCTTTTTCGATTGAGGAAATCACACTCTTGTCCCATGGTTGTATAACCAGCAAACGTGGTTCCGGGACAGATACGTTGGCCATCTGGTTTATTGGAGTAGGTACACCGTAGTAGTCGACCAGTATTTTATCAAGAAGCGCAGGCGTTGCCCGACCTGCCCGCAGTGAAGCCAAGTCCTTGCGCAGAACATCAATTGTCTTTTTCATCCTCTCTTCAGCTTCACTAACAACTTCCTTAATCATTTGTCTTCACCCCCGACATATGTACCAATATTTTCCCCCATTACCACTCTTTTTATGTTACCATTTTCGTTGAGGTTAAATACAATAATGGGAATTTTATTATCCATGCAGAGAGAAGTAGCCGTTGAATCCATGACACCCAAACCCTTATTTAAAACATCGATATATGACAGTTCATCAAATCGTTGAGCATCAGGGTTTTTATGAGGGTCACTGTCATAAACCCCGTCCACCTGCTTGGCCATGAGGATCACATCTGCTTCAATTTCCGCAGCCCTTAATGCTGCCGTAGTATCTGTTGAGAAATACGGGTTCCCTGTCCCGGCTCCGAAAATTACGACTCTGCCTTTTTCCAGATGCCTGATAGCCCTGCGCCGGATATATGGTTCTGCCACCTCACGCATTTCAATGGCTGTAAGAACTCTGGTGTCAACTCCGAGTTTTTCCAGGGCATCCTGCAGGGCCAGGGAGTTCATCACGGTGGCCATCATTCCCATATAATCCGCCGTTGCCCTATCCATACCCTTGGCGCTTCCGGCAATTCCTCTCCACAGGTTTCCGCCCCCCACCACAATACCCACCTGTACGTTCAGGGAGATAATCTCTTTTATCTGTTCCGCAATTGAAACAACCGTTTCCGGGTCGATGCCAAATCCCTTTTTCCCAGCTAAAGCTTCACCGCTTAGTTTAAGGACAACTCTTTTATATTTGGGTGTCTGCATAATAACCCAATTACCTCCCGTTTTCTCAGAATTAACTTTCTACATGATATAAGAAAATCCTTTTTGGAAAATTACTTTTTTTTAAAAAAAGAGAACACTCTGAGTGTTCTCTTTTTTTAAAAATGTCAAAAAACTTCTGGCTAGCATTTTTGTAAAGCCGCAACTTCTGCGGCCAGGTCAGTTTCCCTTTTCTGCAGACCTTCTCCCATTTCATAGCGGACAAAGCGCAAAACCTTAACCTGGTTCTGGTCAAGCATTTTCTGCACATTTATGTCCGGGTCTCTGATAAACGGCTGTTCAACCAGGCAGATTTCCTTAAAGAACTTTTCCAGTCTGCCGGCTACCATCTTTTCGGCAATATTCTCCGGTTTACCTTCATTTATAGCCTGTACTTTTAGAATTTCTCTCTCCTTTTCAACCGTTTCTGCAGGAACCTGGTCTCTTGTCACATATTCCGGCCTGGAGGCGGCTACCTGCATGGCAATATCTTTGGCCACTTCCAGGATATTGCCGGCATTGCCGCTGGCCTCAACCAGCACACCGATCCGTCCGGCTCCGTGAATGTAGGACTCAATAATGCCTTCTGTTGTTTCAAACAAGGCAAAGCGACGGACGGAGATGTTCTCCCCGATTTTGGCAATTTTTTCAGTAACCAGTTCACCAACACTTTTTCCGTCCACCGTCACCTGCAGAAGGTCATCAACCGTGGCGGGCGAGTTTTGTAAAACCGCATCGGCAACCGTATTCACAAATGTACCAAATTCCTCTGTTTTGGCGACGAAATCAGTTTCACAGTTGACTTCCACCAGGGCCGCTCTCTTATTCCCCGGTTCCACCTTGGCCGCCACCAGTCCTTCAGCGGCAATCCGCCCGGCTTTCTTGGCAGCGGCCGCCAACCCTTTTTCTCTTAAATACTCGACAGCCTTTTCCAGGTCCCCACCGGTTTCTTCCAGAGCTTTTTTACAATCCATCATTCCGGCTCCGGTACGTTCCCGCAGTTCTTTAACCATCGCAGCAGTAACCATTGTTCTCCTCCTTAGAAAAACGAGGTGACTGTAGGGCTCCAAAACCCCCGGTCACCCCACCTTGTTTTATTCCTCAGTTGCCTCGGTATCCTGGCCCTGTTTTCCTTCCAGAACGGCATCAGCCATTTTGGCTGTCAACAATTTAACCGCCCTGATAGCGTCATCGTTACCGGGGATTACATAATCCACTTCGTCAGGGTCACAGTTTGTATCGACAATTGCTACAATTGGAATTCCCAGTTTCCGGGCCTCGGCAACGGCTATCCTTTCTTTTCTGGGGTCAATAATAAATAATGCCCCGGGAAGAGTTTTCATTTCCTTAATACCGCCGAGAAACTTTTCGAGTTTCTCTTTTTCATGAAGCAAAGCGGCCACTTCTTTTTTCGGGAGAACTTCAAAAGTCCCGTCAGCTTCCATTTTCTCCAATTCATGCAGGCGGTCAATGCGTTTTCTGATGGTCTGGAAGTTGGTCAGGGTACCACCGAGCCAGCGCTGGTTTACATAGAACATCCCACAGCGTTCCGCTTCTTCTCGCACAGCCTCCTGGGCCTGTTTTTTCGTTCCCACGAACAGAAGGGATTTCCCTTCGCCAACAATATCCCTTACAAAGTAGTAAGCTTCATCTACCTTTTTTACTGTTTTCTGCAGGTCAATGATGTAAATCCCGTTCCGGTCAGTAAAAATGTATTCTGCCATTTTCGGGTTCCATCTGCGGGTCTGGTGACCAAAGTGAACTCCGGCTTCCAAAAGTTGCTTCATGGAAATAACAGCCATCGGAGTCACCTCCTCTCTTCTTGGTTTTGTTCCTCCGTTCCTCTCATCTTTTTGCAGATCCGCCTTGCGGCGGCACCGCTACAAAAATCCGGAAACGTGTGTATTTAACACCATTTGCTATTTTAGCACAAAAAATGGGTGAACGCAACTATATTATTATTAATCCCCTGTTAAATTATACAGGACAGCCGTCACAAAAACAGGAAGGGTAAATGGGTCCTGAGCGGGAATGGACTTATTTACCCTTCCGGTTACCTGTAAGAATCTCCACGATTTCTCTCATGTCTCCGCCGGCCGGGACGGTGAAAGTGCCTGTGCGGAACCTGGTGTGGGCTTTCATTTCTGTGACCACTTTATAAAATTCGTGCTGGTCTTGGACAACACCCTTTTCTTCAAGCATCCTGGCGATCTGTTCCGATCCCGTGCCGGACCTGATCACTACTTGGACACTTACAGGGCTACTGCTGGCTTCTGTCTTAGCCGCCGGAACTGCCGGCTTTCCGGAGTTGTTCTCATAAACCTCATTATAAACCTGCTCTGCAGTTGTTTTACCGCTTAAGACGTCAGCCGGATTCTCCTGCTTTCCTTTTTGTTCTTTCTGTACCATGCCAAGTTTGGCGGCCCGGGTCATGATTTCCTGATCACTCAAGTTTCCCGTACCGAACACCGAAACCATTATGGCGCTGATAATAAATCCAACGCCGACTCCCAGCAAAAACTCTTTTTGTAATAATCTAAACATTCGCTTCCTCACCTTTGCGCTTTAACTGCAGCATCAGTCTGACTTCACCCTTACCTATTTTCATTTGTTGGGCAATCTCCTCTTCGGAATACCCTAACTTATCCATGGCATAGACCATCTGGTGTTTGGGCGGAATTTCTTTAAATGAATAGCTTTGGTCAGTTGCAGTATTGTGGTCCTTACCGTATTGCTCTTTCTGCCGGGTTACCTGCCGGGGAAAGATAATCGTCTTGTTAACTGGACCGGTCTGCTTTTGAGCGCTTTTTTTATACCTCTGATGTTCCTCCAAATTATCATCTTCCGGACTTGTTACATTACCCTCCGGACCGGCGCCGGGGACATTACCGGCGCCGGTGGCATTATCGGCCCCGGAAACATTGTTCACAGTCTGCCGGCTAAGTTGGTTTTCCAACAGTTTAGCTTCTTTAATAGTGGCAGATATTTCGTCCACAACTTTCTGGGAAACAATTTCCAACTGCTCCAGCAGGGAACCGACTTCTTTCTTAGCCTCCAACAACTCTTTCCGCACATGCTTAAGTTCCTGCAGCTCTTTCTGCTGCCAGCGAGACTGAATTCTGCCCAGCCATATAGCCATTCCCACAAAAATTAGCCCGGTAAACACTAATACCCTAACCAATCTTCACACCCTCTAATACGTCATATTTTTATATCCAGCAGGTTTCCTCTACTGGGGTCTTTGACCTTGGTCTGCTGTTCTTCTTCCTTTTTCTTCTGGCGTGACTTGCCGCCTTCCTTTTCTGCACCCGTGCCTTTTTCTCTTGCCTGTTTTTCGATTTTGCTCCCTTCAGGCTGGTTTGAGTTTTGCACCTGCTGGCGCTGCAATTCAGTCTGTTTTTGCAGCTGAGCGGCAAACTGCTGCTGTTGCGTCTGGTCCTGCTGGTTCTGGATAGGTTGGTTGCGGTTCACTTCCGAGACTTTTGGAAGGAGCACCTGCATATCAACAGAACGCAGAGACATCTTTATCACCACCTGTCTTTAGCTGTATGGAGATATTTTGATGTCTTCTCCGGATTTCGTAAGACTGACAAAAGAGTATTCATCCTGTATATGCATGTAAGCTGATCCTATCGTAACCTTTACCCCGGGATGCATAATCCCCTGCACCTTTATGCGGCCCCGTTCGGATTGCTGGATCTGGAACTCGATGTTTTCCAACCGTTCTTTCAATTGGGCCAGTTCTTCTGTCAGCTGGGTCTGTAATCTCGATACCCGCACCAGGATAGCCATTTTATCCGCCGGCAGCTCACCCTGAGTTTGCTGCAGGTGGTTTAACAGTTTTATTGCTTTCTCTGCCTTGTCATAATCAAGCTCCTTGGCCTGTTTCTCTTTTAAAATCCGTGCATGTTCGCGGCGCAGTTCCGGGCTGACCCCGGCTTCCAGCTCGGTCACGGTAGCCAAGGGGGAACCGACTATCCTGCAGCTGATTTCTTCACCGGCCCTGACCAATCCTCCGACTATAACGCCCTTTCCACCCACGGTAACGGTTTTCTTGGCGCTGACCTTGCTGTGCATGATGGCTTCCCCTACCACAACATCTCCGCCGGATTCAACTTTTGAGTTTTCTATAAACCTTGTAAAAACACTCCCCCCCGCCTTTATGCTGGTTTTTTTGCCTACAATCCCGTTCCTTACCTTTAAATTGCCGGTACACTGAACAATCCCGTCAGCAATCGTATTCATTACTTCCACATCCCCGTCGGCAACAACCTGGAAGCCTTCCCGGATACTGCCTTTGACGATCACACTGCCGTTGAATTCAATGTTGCCGGTGTTGAAATCGACGTCTCCGGCCACTTCATAAACAGTGGATACACTGATTTTCCCCCCGGTGACCACCACATGTCCTCTGGCAGTTGATAAGGCAGTTGTATTATTATCGATAAGTTCAACGTTTTTGCCGATTCCTATCTGGATATCCTTCCCCGGTTTGGCCGGTATTTCCTCACCGGTCACCGTATAACCGGGAGTCCCGGGAGTGGCCGGAATTTTAACGGCCAGAATATCTCCCGGCTCAACATTCTGAATTAAATTAAGATTATAGAAGTCTACCCTGCCGTCCAACAGTTCCGTTGGTTTTCCGGCTATTTCATCCTTCTTAAATTTGAAGTCAATCCTGGCGTTCTCCCCGTCTACCGGTGGACAGCCCCTGGCAACTACAAGCGGTTCACTGATCTGCTGCAAGCTTACAGCTTTGTCAATAATTTCATCAATTACTCCATAGACAACATTTTTCTCTTTAAGAGCATTTTCAACATCCTGCCTGGTGGCCGGTTTTCCTCCCCGGGCAGGATATACTGTAAGATAAGCCTCCATTTTGTTTTTACTGATTTCAACGTTTACCACCGCATCCTCTATTACTTCCTTTTGCGGGGGAGCGATATATACGGGTTCTCCTCTCATCTCCCGGACAGCCTGCCGGACCTTGATATACTCGACATCTTTAATTTTTCGGGCCTCTATATCTTTGACCACGTCTTCGGGGTTTAAGGCCCGGCCGCCGTTTTGGGGTGGCAGGACAGTCAAATAAACCCCGTCATCTTTATATTCGACAAGTCTTATCCCATCCTGAGGGCCTTTCGAAGCAATCTCGTCCGCTTTCTCCATAATACGTTCAATTTCCCTGTCAGTTAATTCCTTTTGAAAATCATCTGACATATTGTCCACCCCCAGAAGTGATTACTCCAGAACCCTCTTTTTAATCCTGCTCAAGCGGCCTCTCAGCCTCATAATGGCCTTGGTATGCAGCTGGGAAACCCTCGATTCCGAGACACCCAGAACTTTCCCGATTTCTTTCAGCGTCAGGCCTTCGTAATAGTACAGCGCTATTACCAACTTCTCACGTTCCGGCAGCTTGTTAATAGCATCGGTCAATATCCGTTTCTGTTCTTCAAACATCACCATGGCAACCGGGTCAGGAACATTTTGGTCCTGAATGGTATCTATAAGACGTACGGAGTTTCCTCCCTCTTTATCAATACTCCACAGGTCATCCAGGGACAGAAATGACGAATAGCTTGTCTCCATAAGCAGTTGGGCGAACTGTTGCCTGGTTAAATTGAGGGCCTGGCATATTTCCTCGTCGGTGGCTGCCCGTCCCAACTGGTGCTCTAATCTGGCATAGGTTTGTTCCAACTCTTTGGCTTTATGCCGCACCGAATAAGGGACCCAGTCCATGGAGCGCAGCCCGTCCCAGATCGCCCCCCGGATTCTGGCGATGGCATAAGTTTCAAACTTAATATTTCTGTCCATATCATATTTTTCAATGGCATCGATTAATCCAAATATTCCATAACTGATTAAATCGTCCTGTTGCACACTGGGAGGAAGGGAAATAGCCATTCTGCCGGCAACAAATTTAACTAAACCGGCATATTCCAGGATCAACTTTTCCTTGGCTTTAGGGTCATTATGAAATTTATATCTTTCCCATAACGCCGAGCAATCGTTTTTCGCCAAAGAAGGAATCATATGTACCTCCTCTTCTCAGGGGCTACTCGTCCAAACCCATCTTCCTTACAATCTCCGCCATTTTTTCCGGGTCACTGGCGATTATCTTGCTTGCCTGCGGGTCTATCTGTCTGGCTCTCAAGGGAACAAACTCCTCTTCCAAGCTATTGTTAGCCGAATTGTTTTGAACGGGTTTATTTCTTGAATTCTTTTGTTTCTCCTGGCCCCGATTACCGGGAAGGGCATATTTGAACACCGTTTTTCCTGCTATCCAGCAAAGCCCCGTAAAAAATGCCGCCGCCAGAAATGCCCTGACCAAACCGATAACCGGCGAAACTTCCGATAAAACTCCGATTATCAGAATCAGAAGGAAAACCGCAAAGAATACCAGTGCATATATTTTGTTACCGATAATCACCCGGGGTCCTCCTTAAATGTACTTCTCGCCCAAATTGATCGTTCTGACATAAAGCTGGCCGTTTTCGGAATAAAACTCAATTGTTCTGCCGTAGTTTCCGCCGACATCTTCGGCAATCAACCTGATTTTGGTCTTTTCTAAGACCATTTTCACTGCCTCTACGTTTCTTTCACCGATCTTCATAATGTCATTGGCGCTATAGAACGAAAACATTTGAGCGCCGCCGGCAATCTTGGCCACCAAACGGGATTTTTCCGCACCGAGTTTCAGCATTCCCTGAATAAGCAGAGGTACCGCCGTATCGGCGAATTTTGCCTCATTTCCGTTTTTGCCCTGTAAACTTGAAGGCAGCATAATATGCGCCATTCCGCTCACTTTGGTAACCGGGTCCCACAGACAAATTCCCACACACGAACCCAGCCCGCAGGTCTGTAAAACATCGGGAGGTGTTGCGACGTTTAGGTCTGCCATTCCTATTTTAATGATTTTTGCCACTAGCCTTTCACCCCTATTGCCTCCAGGATTTTTTCCAGAGACCCCGCTTCAGGCAGGAGAAAAAAATGTCCGGTTACATTCTCTTCAAACTCGGTGAAAATCGTTTCCATCAGAAGGGCCTGGTCTCCGGCGATTCCGATCTGGGCCAAAACCGCGTTTAAGATGGCGCCGGCCATGTCAATAGCCAGGGCAGGAACAGATGGGATGAACTTGAGGTTTGTAAAGCTGGCCAAAGAATTGAGATAGGCTCCGGCTACGATATTAACAACTTCTGTCAGGGCAGATCTGCCATAATAGTCGATTTCTTCGTCATCTTGGTAATTGCGCCCCAATAGATTGCCTGCCAAAATCTTTGCACTTTCTATCGGGAACATGAACAGCATGTTACAGGGAGCAGGTCCCTTTACTGTCGTAAAGATGCCGGCAACAAGCCTTTCCGGCCCGCCTACCACCTCGGGCACCTGTGCAAACGGTAATATTCTAATGGCCGGAACGGTCATGCCGATCTTTTTATTGATCATCTGCGATAGCGCAGTGGCGCCGTTCCCTGCCCCGATAGTACCTATTTCCCTAAAAGCATCCAGCTGAAATTCCGAAATATTTTCATACAGAGGCATCCGGGCATCTCCTTTCTGTAAAACCTCAACCTGTCAACCTCAACTTTCCGGCCTAATTTCGAAAATATTATCCAAATTAAGTATTATCAGCAGACGGTTTCCCAGTTTCCCTATTCCGGTGAAAAAGTCAGTATTTACATTGGAAGAACACGAAGGCGGTTGTTCGATATTTTCCCGGGGAATCCTGATTACTTCGGATACACTGTCTACCAGCATTCCCACCAGGGCCCCGTTACAATTAATGATCACAATTCTGGCAGTTTCATCGGGTGTTTTTTCCGGCAGGCCAAACCTCTTCCTGACATCCATAACCGGAATTACCATCCCTCTCAGGTTAATTACCCCCGATATATACGGGGAAGAGTGAGGTACACGGGTAATATCCAACAGCCTGATTATTTCCTGAACACTTCTGATGTCTATGGCGTATTCTTCGTTCTCCACGGTACAAGCTACCAATTGGATGTCGTTTTCCATTACCCTGCCCCCTTTTAAAACAGACTGGCAACATCAATAATCAAGGATACCTGTCCGTTTCCGAGAATTGTGGCGCCGGCTATAACCGGAATGTTGCCAAGTATTTTCCCCAGAGGTTTGATAACGATTTCCTGTTGGCCGATTAACGTATCAACAATTAACCCTACCCTTTTTTCTCCTTTTCTGACCACAACAATATTGATTTCTTCTTCTTTCGGAATATTTGCCCGGGGCACTTGCAGTACTTCATTAAGTCTGATCAAAGGCAAAACGTCACCGCGAATAAGGATGACTTCCTGTTCCTGGATTTTGTTGATCTGTGCAGGCAAAACACTGGTTGTTTCAGCAATGAAACTTAAAGGAATGGCATAAGTTTCCTTTTCTATCAGGACCAGCAGCGCCTGAATAATAGCCAGGGTAAGCGGCAGCTGAATCTTAAATTTTGTGCCCGTCCCAGGGGTGCTTTCCACGTGGAGACTGCCGCTTAAGGACTCAATTTTATTTTTGACGGCATCCAGGCCAACCCCGCGCCCGGAAAGGTCGGTCACTTTTTCGGCGGTACTGAACCCGGGCAGCAGAATCAGTCGCAGGAGCGATGACTGGTCAAGTTCGTCAGCTTCTTCGGAGAGGATCAGCCCTTTTTCAACAGCTTTGTGTTTGATTTTGTCCAAATCCAGCCCTCTTCCGTCGTCTTCCACTTCAATTACCACATTATTTCCCTCATGACGGGCAGACAAGACGACTGTGCCGTGCTCTTTTTTACCGGCCGCCACCCTTACCGCCGGTTCTTCAATGCCGTGGTCAATGGAATTTCTTAAAAGGTGGACTAAAGGATCACCGATTTCGTCTATGACAGTCCGGTCAAGCTCGGTTTCCTTCCCTTCAATGATCAGGTCTATTTCTTTGCCCAAGTCGCGGGCCAAATCTCTGACCATCCTGGGAAACCGGCTGAAAACATTATCGATGGGAACCATCCGGACTCTCATGACAACATTTTGTAAATCCGAGGTTATTCTGTCCATCTGTTCTAAGGTCTCACTGAGTTCAGGCAGTTGGAAGGAACGGCCGATCTGTTCAAGCCGGGTTTTATTTATGACTAACTCCCCCACCAGGTTCATCAGGCTGTCCAGTCTTGCCGCATCTACCCGCACGGTTTGACTCTTTCTCGGTTTTGATACAACCGGGGAATGGATATTTTGGCGGTCATCGGGCCTTACATCTGTAACAGTCTTAACCGGTTCCCCGGTTGCCGCAACTTCCTCCCTGTTCCCCTCAGTTTCCAGGGCAGCAGTCTCCTGTAAAGCAGTTCCCTGTAAAGATTTAAACGCACCGGTAATCAGCTTGATCTCCGGCTCAGTCACTTCGGTAATGGAAACCAGCCCTTTTCTGAGCGTTTCCTCAGGTTCTCTCGATATTACAATAAGATCAAAACTGGTTTCAAACTTTTCTTCTTCTATGTCCTGAACAGATGGGATGCTCTTAACAATTTCACCGATTTCTTCCATATTTTTAAACACCATAAAAGCCCGAGCCGATTTCATAATACACCTTGGGTCTATATTGACAACCAGGTGATAACATTGAAATCCCTGGTCCACCGCTTGCTTGATCAGGTTCTTCTCATACTCATTAAATTCAACTGTGGTAACTACGGCAGCTTGACTCCGGGCTGCCCCGCTTTCTTCTGCCAGGGTATCAGTAGCTGAGCCGGAACCCGGCGCTTCCGGGGAAGCGCTTAACCCTCCCGCTTTAAGTTCTGCCAGCAAGTCATTAATGGCCAGACCGCCGCTTCCCCCGTTAGCAATATCGGTAACCATGCTGTCCAAAGCGTCAACACATTTAAAAAGCAAGTCTACAATTCCGGGAGAGGTTTTTATTTCGTCATTCCTGAGTTTATGTAAAATATTCTCCATGTCATGGGTCAGTTCGGCAATCCGGCTGAATCCCATGGTGGCAGACATACCTTTTAACGTATGCGCCGACCGGAAAATTTCATCCAGAATAGATTTATTATCCGGAGAACTTTCCAAATCCAGGAGCGCTTCATTGAGCTTCTGCAAATGCTCCCTGGATTCTTCCAAAAACATGCTCAAATATTGAGTCATATCCACGGTCTTCACCTCCGGCGGGTATTTTTGCTGCTTATAAATTGGTTATGATTTCATGGGAAATCTGGTGTAAGGGTACAACCTTATCAACACAGTTGTTTTCAAGGGCGGCTCTTGGCATCCCATATACTACACAGGTGGATTCGTCTTCCGCTATGGTGTACCCGTTGGCAGCCCGAATCTTTTTAAGCCCGGTCACACCGTCCTGCCCCATCCCGGTTAACAGCACTCCCGTTACAGGAATATCGCATTCTACCAGGGACTCCATCATTTTGTCGATGGACGGGCGCAGCCCCTGAACCGGCGGTTCATCGCTCAGCCTCACATAAAAGCGGTCACCGGCCCGTTTAACTATCATGTGTTTGTCCCCGGGGGATATCAATACCCGGCCGACAACCAGTTCATCACCGTCCTGGGCTTCTGATACGGTCAGCTGAGAAATATTGTTCAATCTATCCGCCAGGGACTTTGTAAAGCCCTGCGGCATATGCTGGACAACGGCAAAAGCTGCCGGAACATCTCCCGGTATAGTGGACAATACGGTTTGTAAAGCCCTGGGCCCTCCTGTCGACGTTCCGATGGCTACAATCCGGCGAAGAGGTACGCCATTATTCAAAGAAACCGGCAAGTTGGTTATATTGCCAACCCTTTTGTCCATCGCGGTCAGTCTGGTCAGTCTATGGTAACATTGGGCTGCCATCTTCACCTTCACTATAATTTCATCCTGGATTTTGTCCAGGTCCAGCGAGATATTGCCGGAAGGCTTGGCTATAAAGTCAACGGCCCCCAGCTCCAAAGCCTTTACCGTAGCGTCAGCTCCTATCTTGGTCCGGTTGCTGAGCATAACTACAGGCGTCGGGCATGCCCGCATAATTGTTTTTAACGCCGTAAGCCCATCCATTTCCGGCATCTCTATATCCATAGTAACGACATCCGGTCTTAACGTCCTGACCTTTTCCACGGCATCTGCGCCGTTGACGGCCGTTGCTATCACCTGCAGGTCCTTATCTGAATGAATAAGGTCGCTGATAAATTTTCTCATGAACGAGGAATCATCCACCACCAGAACCCGGTACTTCGTGTGCACCCGCTACCACCTCTTGTATCTGCAGCTTCTTATAACAGACCCTTCCGGCGCAGCTCCCTTTGCCGGTTAAAAATGAACCGGATTATTTTATCTCTTTCCGTTTCTTCAATTATGATAAACTCAAATCCGACCGAATACCTGTTCCTGGATTTGGGTGGGTTTTCCATAATTCTGACAATACGGCCGATGGCTCTGACCGTTTCATGTTCGTTTAGACAAATAACTGCTTCCAGAACGTCTCCCATTTGCAGAAGAGTGTTCCCTTCGAACATCATCCCGCCACCGCTGATATCCACCGTAGTAGCAGAAAATGTTTCCCCACTGGGGATGAATTTATCATCAAGTCTGGTTAAATTTACAGTCAATCTTGTATCTAACCTGACAAAATTGCGTCTTTGAATCCTTTTTGAATCAATGGGTTTGTTAAGTAATAGAATAGACGGGTTACTTAAATTCTGGGAAAGAACTTCGGCAGAAAAAGTGTAAACAGCAACGTTGTCGGTATAAATCACCTTGACCACCGTTCCGGGCCGAACCGGGATTATTGCGCCGCCTTTCATCGGCGAAGCCACTACCAGCCTGTCATCTCCCACATGCTCAACCCTGCTCCGGTAGATGCTCAATTCAGAGCCCGGCAGCTCGATCTCAACAGGTTGATTCTCTTTTAACGGTTCAAATGCCCCCATAGTTTCCCTCCTTGGGATCTCATCCTGTTATCCAAACAGTTTGGCTATTCTGCCAAAAAACGCCCTGACACCGCTGGGCTCGTGACAGTGTTCCTGGTCTACCATCTGAGCCGCCAGTCGTTGAATGCATTCAGCAGCAGGAGATCTGGGATACTTCAACAAGAAAGGCTCCTGATGCTTGACAGCTTTTGTCACAACCGGATCGTCGAAAATAAACCCCAGATGCCCGATGTTTAATTTAAGAAACTTCTCAGCCACAACCGACAGTTTACTGGCAGTAATATCAGCTTCCTGCTTGCTCTCAACCCTGTTCACCACCAGGTGTATAACACCGTGTTTCCTTTTGGAAGTCATCGCCTTCACCAGACCGTACGCGTCCGTTATAGCGGTGGGTTCGGGAGTGGTGATGACAATCACTTCATCAGCCGCCAAAACGAAGCTCAACACATTTCTGGAAAGCCCGGCGGCAGTATCGATAATCAGGATATCAGCCATGCCTTCAAGTTGTTCAAGTTTACTGATAAACTGTTCCACCTGCCACCGTCTCAGGTTTGCCAGTTCCTGAATCCCGGAACCGCCGGCCACGATCAGTAGCCCCTGCGGTCCGGTAGTGATAATCTCCTGGATAGTTTTTTCGCCTTTGAGCACATGGTAGAGATTATAAGGAGGATTGATCCCCAGCACTACATCGATGTTAGCCAGGCCCAAATCAGCATCAAGAATCATGACTCTCTGGCCTAACGCGCTCAGTGCCAGGGCAAAGTTGATGGTGAAATTGGTCTTCCCTACCCCGCCTTTGCCGCTGGTAACCGCGATAATGCGTGTTTTTTTCTGGGCATTCTTAATTTCACATTCTACCTGGTGCTTAAGAGTTCTTGCCAATACGCGTAGTCTTTCCGCCTGGTCACGCACGGCTATCTCTCCCTTGTAATCATCTTAACGATTTTTACCGGGTCCGCTATCTCGATGTCGTCAGGGACATTCTGCCCAACCGTCACATATGAGAGGCACTTTTGCGTCTTAGAGACCACGTTCAGAATCGGACCGAAAGTAGAGGTTTCATCCAGCTTGGTGAAAACAAGCCGGGTAATGGGTATGTCCGAATAACTGTCTATAATCTCCAGCATATCTTTGTACTTGGTGGTAGCACTTAAAACCAGAAAAATATCGGAGGGTTCGGCGGCATCCAAAAAACTCTTCAACTCAGTCATTTGTTCGTTATTCTTATGACTGCGCCCGGCCGTATCTATTAAAACCAGGTCTTTGTCAGTGTATCTGGAAATTGCGTTGGCAAGCTCCCGCGGGGTATATACCACTTCAACCGGAATCCCGATTATTTCCCCATAGGTTTTTAGTTGTTCCACGGCGGCTACCCGGTATGTATCAGCCGTGATCAAAGCAACCTTTTTCTTGTCAACGATAGAGAAGGTGGCCGCCATTTTGGCAATAGTGGTTGTTTTCCCTACTCCCGTGGGGCCCACCAGGGCAATAGACTGCTGGTTAAGTCCTTTTCTTTTGAAGGAAATCGGTCTGGGTTTTTTTAGAAGTTTAAGGATGTGCTGCTCCAGTGAGTTTTTAACCACTTCACAGTCTGAAACATCCTCCTGCGGCAGTTGTCTTAAGACTTCCTTTATTATTTTTCTGGATAGCTTGTCATCCACCTCATTGTCTATCAGTATTTGATGAAGCCTTTGTAACGGTTTGGGAAGAATCTTCAGATCCTGGGCAGATTCCATCTGGCTCATCATTTCATTAATCATTGATTTCATTTCCTGAATCTCTTCATGAAGGCCAAGTTTATCTTCCGCTTCTTCGTCGTCTGACACTGCTGCAAGAGACCGGGGCGGATTCACAGACTCCCCACCGGAAATCGGAGCAGGTGCGGCGGGCGGCACATCTTCCACGGCAGCGGTAACCTCAAACATCACCTTGCCGAAGAAGCCAAAAAACCCTCCTTCCTTAAACTTTCTGGTATGTAATATTACGGCATCCTTGCCCATATCCATCTTAACCTTTATCATTGCGTCCTGCAGGGTTTCCGCTATATACCTTTTAACCCGCACTAGATACTCACCACCCCTAACGATTGGACATTTACCTTTCCTGCAAGCTCGTTATATGATAGGACCACCAAATTGGGAATCAGCCTTTCGGTCAGCTTCTTAAAATAAATTCTGACTACCGGCGCGCACAGGATGACCGGTTGGTATCCCTTGGCAGATACCTGTTCCACGTTTGCCGTGAGGCTCTTAAAGATCAGCTGGGTTTTTTCCGGGTCAACAGCCACATATGACCCATACTCGGTGTACTGGATGGAATCCCTGATGATCTGTTCTACATTGGGGTCGAGGGTAATTACATGCAGAGTATCAGTAGAATCAACATATTGTTTGACAATGTTTCTGGCCAAAGCCTGCCGCACATATTCTATAAGCATATCAATATCTTTGGTGGCCCGGGCGTGGTCCGCCAGGGATTCCAAAATGCTTACCAGGTCCCTTATAGACACCCGCTCCTTGAGCAGCCCGGCCAAAACCTTCTGCACCTCACCGACAGTAAGCAACCCGGGAACCAGTTCCTCGACAACAGCCGGGTGGGTCTTTTTAATATGGTCTAAGAGGTTCTGGACGTCTTGCTTGCCAAGTACCTCATGGGCATGGCTTTTGATAACTTCCGTGAGATGGGTGGCCACCACCGACGATGGGTCAACCACCGTATATCCCGCCAGTTCCGCCTGTTCGCGCAAGCCGGCCGGAATCCATTTGGCCGGAAGTCCAAAAGCCGGCTCAACGGTATCTATACCCTGGATCCCGTCTTCAGTCAGTCCCGAACTCATCGCCAGGTAGTGGTCCAGCATCAGTTCCCCGCCGGCAACCTCTACCCCTTTAATCTTTATAACATAACTGTTGGGCTTTAACTGCATATTGTCCCTCATTCTTATGGGTGGCAAAACAATACCAAATTCGAGGGCACACTGGCGGCGGATCATTACCACCCTGTCCAGAAGATCCCCTCCCTGGTTGACATCTACTAACGGGATCAGGGAATACCCCATTTCTAACTCCAGCACATCCACCTGGATCAGAGAAATAACATTCTCGGGTTTGCGGATTTCCTCCACCTCTTCGTCCTTCTCTTTTTCCAGCATGGCTGTTTTTTGCTGGTCCTGAACCCTTTTGACAGCATAAGCTGTAACTCCCAAGACGGCGGATAATGCCAAGAACGGCACGGGCGGCATCCCCAATACGGCCAGCAAAGCCAGGCCGCCTGCCGCAATACCCAGGGCTCGCGGGCGGTTCATCAACTGTGTGCTGAATTCCTGGCCCAGATTAACATCAGAAGAAGCGGCCCTTGTTACGGTAATACCTGTAGCAGTTGAGATCAACAGCGCCGGAATCTGGGCCACCAAACCTTCCCCTACCGTAAGGATTGTATATGTGTTTAACGACTCCAGAACCGTCATTTTTCTCTGCAAGATTCCGATGACAAAGCCGCCTATGATATTGATCAGCACTATTACTATGGCTGCGATGGCGTCACCTTTGATGAACTTGGAGGCGCCGTCCATAGCCCCGTAAAAATCTGCTTCACTTTGGATTCTCCGGCGTCTTTCCATTGCTTCCTTTTCGGTAATCAGGCCAGCGTTTAAATCGGCATCTATACTCATCTGCTTTCCCGGCATGGCGTCCAGGGTGAACCTGGCAGCCACTTCGGATACCCGTTCGGCGCCTCTGGTAATGACTATGAACTGAATGACCACCAGGATTAAGAAAATAATAAAGCCGACAACAGGGTTTCCTCCCAGGACAAACAACCCAAATTTTTCAATGATTTGCCCGGCAAATCCGTTCAGCAAAATCAGTCTGGTGGAACTGACGTTTAAGGACAGCCTGAATAATGTCATCACCAGCAATAACGAAGGAAATGAAGAAAACTGGAGAGGCTCATTGTTATACATACTGACCAGCAGGATTATTAAGGAAAAAGTGATATTTACCGTCAGGAGAAAGTCAAGCAACATGGTAGGAACGGGAATGACCATCATTACAACCATTCCGATAACCGCTGCAGCCACAACTATGTCACTGTGTTTATACCATCTCCAGGTAGCAACCTGTTCTGACACCATGTTTTTCCTCCTCTATATCTTACCCTTGAGCTTATACACGAAGGCCAGGACCTCTGCCACGGCCTGGTAGAGCTCCGGCGGTATTGTATCCCCGATCTCGGCGCTGTGAAACAGTGACTGGGCCAGGGGAGGGTTTTCCACAACTACGATGTTATGCTCCTTGGCAACCTCTTTGATTTTCTGGGCTATTCGGTCCTGGCCTTTGGCGATAACCACCGGAGCGGACATGCGGGAAGAATCATACTGCAGGGCTACGGCAAAATGAGTAGGGTTGGTAATTACAACATCGGCTTTCGGCAAAACCTGCATCATTCTGGCCAAGGACATTTGTCTCTGCTTTTGCCTTATTTTCCCTTTAATTTGCGGGTCGCCCTCTGTCTCCTTGTATTCTTCCTTGACTTCTTCCTTTGACATCATTATCTGTTTCTCATGACGCCGTCTCTGGAAAATATAATCCGCCACTGCCAGGGCAACCAGCCATACAATTATCTTAAACACCACATTCAGGGTAACCTGTCCTATATAAGCGGATGATGCTGTCAGGCTCATATCGGACAGCCGGGGGAAATTGTTAAACTCTTTCATATATTCGGAGTAAGCAACATACCCGACAATGATAACTTTTAAGACGGCTTTAACCAGTTCAGCCAAAGAATAAACAGAGAAAATCCTCTTTAAACCGGCCACCGGATTTATGTTGTTGAAGTCAAATTTGATGATGGAAACATTAAAATGAAAACCTGCCTGAATCAAAGTTGCTGCCACTCCGGCCAGCATGGCCCCTCCGACAACAGGAGCCAGGATCTTGGCAGAGGACACGGTTACCATCAGAAAAATCGACTGGAGAGTATAGTAATTCAGGTTGAAATCACCTTTGCCAAACTCCTTGAAAAGATTATTGGTTAAGGCTGTCCACTCCTGAATCATATGCGGGGTAAAAGCCTTGATGGCTAAAAATGCGGCCAATAACACCACAACCGAATTTATTTCCGGACTCCTGACTACCTGTCCTTGTTTGGCGGCTTTCTGTCTCCGTTTGGGAGTCGGCTTTTCTGTCTTTTCAGCAAACAGCTGGAGGTTAATATTGAGGTTTTTCAGGCAAAAATCCTCCATGTCAGTCCCTCGTTAACCCAGAATTCTAAGCAGCCTCAGCATGTCCTGGTAATTACCTTCAAACAAAAGCTGGATTACAGTCAGGTAGACCGGGAGTATCATGATCAGCAGGACGAATCCTATCCAAATCTTCAGGGGCATCCCCACAAAAAACACCTGCATCTGAGGCATAGTCCTGGCAATCATGCCAAGGGCCACCTCGGCCACAAATATGGCGCCCACCACCGGTATGGCCAGTTTCAGCCCCGTCACCAGCATGTCCCCGAAAAGACCTATCAACACCTGGGTTGCTTCTTTTCCTCCTGACAGCCCGAAAATCGGGATTTTATCATAACTTTGATAAAGAGCGGCAATCATATAATGGTGGCTGTTGGTGGCCAGGAAAAGTAAAAGCGCCAGCGCGTTCTGAAAAGAACCTAGTAAGGGAGCCTGGGTCCCGTAAACAGGGTCAACAACATTTACAATCCCGAAACCCATCTGCATGTCAATGGCCTGCCCGGCAAACTGTACAGCCGCAAAAACCAGTTGGGCAACAAATCCAATCACCAAGCCGATGACCATTTCACTGGCCAGGTATAGAGCGAACGGCCCCAGTTGGGCAGGAATAACAGGGGTCTTTACCTGAAGACCGGTAAATAAAATTACGCTTATAACCACAGTCATAAATACCTTGGCCTGACGGGGTATCACCCTGTTGCTGAACACGGGACCGATTAAAAAGATCCCCCCCACCCTTGCCATTATTAACAAAAAGACATCTATCTTGGAGGCAATTTGCTCAAAAACATTCACAAAAATGCCCTACTTTCAAACTCATTTAATAAAGCTGTGCAAATTAACGAAAATGTTGGACATATAAGAAAGCATTACATTAATCATCCAGGAACCAAATAACACGATGACCGCTAATACGCCGATAATTTTAGGAACAAAAGTCAGGGTTTGTTCCTGCAAGTGGGTGGTTGCCTGAAAAAAACTTATTATGATTCCGATCAGCAAGCTGCTTCCCAGAATCGGCGAGGCAACCAGTAAAACAGTAACTATGGCTTCCCTGCCTAAATATATTATCGTGTCACTGCTCATTGTGGCTCTCCTTTCACTGGTAGCTGAGGATCAGTGAGCGGATCAGTAAATGCCACCCGTCAACCATCACAAACATGAGTATTTTAAACGGGAGAGAAATCATCATCGGGGGAAGCATGAGCATTCCCATCGACATCAGTGAACTGGCAACTATCATGTCTATAACCACAAAAGGTATGAACAGGATAAAACCTATCTGAAAAGCAGTTTTTAACTCACTTGTCACAAAAGCCGGGATAAGCACATAGGTGGGAACATCATCAAATGTTTTTGGTCGCTGAATGTTGGCTAATTTGATAAATAAGGCCAGATCTTTTTCTCTCGTCTGTTTAAACATAAAATCCCTTAAAGGATTGAGCGCATTGTTAAATGCCTGTTCCTGGGTTATTTGGGCTTCCATGTAAGGCTTCAGGGCATTTTGGTTGATTTGTGACCACGTGGGAGCCATGATGAAAAATGTGAGGAAAAGCGCCATCCCGATAATCACCTGATTCGGCGGAGTCTGCTGGGTTGCCAGGGCACTGCGCATAAAGGAGAGGACAACCACCACCCGTGTAAATGAAGTCATCATAACCAGTATCGAAGGAGCCAGTGACAGGATCGTCAAAAGGAACAGAATTTGTAAACTTGTCGCCATTTCTTGGGGATTTCCGGCCTCTCCAACACCTATGGTGATACTCGGCACAGGTAGGGCAGGAGCGGCTGCCACCCTCTGGGGATATAAAAACGATGAAACCGCAGCCAGTACTCCAATCATAATGAAGATATAAATATTACTCTTGCTTTTCCTCATTCCTGTCATCCTCTCGAGAATTGCCCCTGGTATTTTCGACCATTGACTGAAGCTTTCTGATTTGTTTTTGGATATGCTCATGAAATGATTTTTGTCCGGAAGCAGTCTGAAACAAGTTTGGAAACAGGCGTTCCAAAATTCTGGGCGGGATAATAGGTTCCTCCGCTTTCTCCCGGGCGCGGTTTACTATTTCGGCAATAACATCCGGGTCGGTAATCTCGGTAAGCAAATTTATGTTATGTTCGGTAACCCCCAATACATATACCCTGCCGGCAATTTCGGTGATAAATATCCCTTTGTTCAGGCTGAAGGAATACTGATCCAGGACATTGATGTTTGCTCCCCTGGACAGAACCTTTATGTTTCGGCGTAAAATTTTCATTGTCAGGTAGGCTAGGCCGGCAATAATTATTAAACTGACAATCAGCCTTAACAACAGGGCAAACATACTGGGCATCGGGGCAACCTGGGGGTCCGCTGCCGTATCCAGGTTCAGCTTCCCGGAAGCCGCCAGGACTTTTTGGACAGGAACAATCATATACCAGCATGTTCCGGCTAGAACAACCGAAATAAGCCTGGTCAAGATGTTAATCATCAATTAAACTCCTTTCGTCCAGGCTTAAGACAATGCTTTACGAACAGCCTCCAAAACACGGTCCGGCTGGAAAGGTTTAACAATAAAATCCTTGGCTCCGGCTTGAATGGCATCAATGACCATGGCTTGCTGGCCCATAGCGCTGCACATGATAATATTGGCCTTTGGGTCAATTTTTCTGATTTCCTTTACGGCAGTAATGCCGTCCATTTCCGGCATGGTTATATCCATTGTGGTTAAGTGAGGCTGAAGTTCTTTGTATTTCTCTATGGCCACCCTTCCGTTCTCAGCTTCTCCAACTATTTCATAACCGTTTTTGGTTAAAATGTCCTTGATCATCATGCGCATAAAAGCTGCATCGTCCACAATGAGGATACGCGCTCCCATAAATGTCCTCCTTATAAGTGATTATTGTAAATTGGTTACTCTTTCAATTGGAGAAATTATGTCCGTAACCCTGATCCCGAAATTCTCATCAATAACTACGACTTCCCCTTTGGCCAATAATTTCCCGTTGACAAGAAGGTCAACAGGTTCACCCGCCAATTTGTCCAACTCCACCACCGAACCGGGGGTCAGCGCCAAAATTTCACGTATGGTTTTCCTTGACCTGCCTAGTTCAACGGTAATTTGTAAGGGAACATCCATAATAAGGTCGATATTGGCTATTTCCTTGGTTTGATAATTGGATTTGAGTGGAGCAAACGTGGCCGGTTTCACAGGTATTCCTGAACTTTCAGCCACAGGTTTGACCGGACCGGGTTGAGCGGGCTGGGTTTTTTCAGCCCCGTAGGTCTCCGGCCGGTGTATACCGGCGGGTTCAGCTGCTGCAGCCACTGGCGGCGTCTGGTGGGTAGGTTTTTGTTCTCCGGTCATTTCATCCATCAGGTTTTTCACCATGGTCTTGGCAAAATCAACGGGGATTAACTGCATGATTTCACTGTCTACAAGCCCCTCAATAGTCATCCGGAACGAGACTTTGGCAAGTATTTGCCCTTTTTGGCCAATCGTACCCTTCAGTTCATCGGTGGCGAAGTTAACAATCTCAACGGTGGGAGGCGATATCTCAACCCGTTCTTTAATGATTGTTGACAAAGCGGTGGAGGCGGAGCCCATCATCTGGTTCATGGCTTCACTTATGGCGCTCAGGTGGATCTCACCCAGTTCGTCCGGCGGAGACTGGCCGTTGCCGCCCATCATCAGGTCCACCATTACGCAGGCATCCCTGTCTCTGATGATTAGCACATTGGCGCCGCTGATCCCCGTGACATACTCTACATTAACCAAAAGATACGGTAAGGGATATTCCTCTCTGAACCTGTCCGGATCGGTTAATTGGACCACAGGAGTTGTAATCTCCACTTTTCGGCCCAGCAAAGTGGATAAAGCCGTGGCCGCGGAACCCATGACGATATTGGCAACTTCACCCACGGCATCTTTTTCTATCTCGCTGAGCGCGTCTTGGTCAATACCTGCCTCGGCGGACCGTTGTTCCACCGGAAGCTGTTCCGGACCGCTGTCTTCCAGCTCTTTAGCCAAAGCGTCGGACCTTAACAGGGCATCTATTTCTTCCTGGGAAAGAACGCCTTCACTCATTGTTATCATCTCCTTCCTTTATCACAGAAGTAATCTGAACCGCCAGTTTACTTCCAACGATACCCGGCCTGCCCAAAAACTTCTTCTTGGAACCAACCAGAACTTCCACCGGGTCCGTTACTTTGTTATCAAGCATAATTACATCACCTGCCTGAAGCTCCAGCAGTTCTCCCACCCTGATGGTTGCTTTTCCCAACACCGCAGATATATGCAAGTTCGCTTTTTGGATCTGTTTGGTGATCCGGTATATATTTTCCTGGGTTGTTTCCTTTGCCGTACCGGCAAACCAGTAGTGAGCGGATAATTTGCTCATTATTGGTTCAACAACAATATACGGGATACACAGGTTGATCAACCCTTCGTTTTCCCCGAACTGCGTCCTGAACGAAATCAAAACCACCATTTCCGACGGAGAAACTATCTGGGTAAAGAGAGGATTTGTTTCGATCATGTCCAGTTTCGGTCTTAACTGGATAATGCTCTCCCAAGCCTCTCTAAGGATTTCCAGGACACGGGCAACCACTTTTTCCACCACTACCCGTTCTATGTCCGTAAGATCGCGGATGTTTTCAGGGGCCTGACCCGGTCCTCCGAAAAGCCTGTCAATGATTATAAAGACAATGGACGGGTTAATTTCCAAAATAGCATTTCCTTCTAATGGATCCATCTGGAAAATGTTAATGATTGTTGGGTTGGACAGTGAGCGGATAAATTCATCGTATGTTAACTGTTCTACTGAGTGAACTGTTATTTGCACCACTGTACGCAGGTGAGCGGAAAAATAAGTGGCCAGCAGGCGGGCATAGTTTTCATGTATGGCCTGGATAGTATGAATCTGTTCCTTGGAAAATTTGCTCGGTCTTCTGAAGTCGTAAACCCTTACTTTTTTGGGCGGCTCATCTGCCTTTTTCGCCTGTTCCGCCTTGATTGGCCCGGCGGTTAAAGCCGATAACAGGGCATCTATTTCATCCTGGGAAAGGATTTCACTCACTCCTGAATTCACCTCCAATTGCCGGCTATTGGACCTGGAAGGTTGTAAAGTACACGCTGTTTACATTACCCTTGATCAGGTGTGTGTTGATGTTTTTCCGCAACAAATCAGCCAGTTTCTCCATGGCTTTAGGTTCCGCCAAAGATTCGGGAGTTTGCTGGCGCAGGGTGCTGTTAATGGTATGCTGGATCTGGGGCAGTTTGTTCAATATCTCGTCCTGAACTTTGGGCTCCTGGAAGGCGAGGACTATCTTCACCTTGATAAACCTGTTGCCCCCTTCGGTGGAAAGGTTGGTGATAAATTCCCCGACATCATATGTAGTGCCCAAAGACTCGCTCTTTACTTTGCCGTACCCGTCACTCTTGGCCGTTTCACCGGCCGAGAAAGATTTGGCAGCAAACATGGCCACTGCAAAGGATATCCCTGCCGCCAAAATGATGACCACTATCCCCGCAATTATTAACTTAATTGTACCGGTTTTGGACGCCGATGACACACTGGCCCCTTGAACGTCTGCGTTTTCGCCCGCCATAAGTATCTACCCCCTATTCGCCGTGACTTTCCGGGTTAACTTTCATTTCCGGTGTAACATGATAAATAAATTTTGTTCCGATAGTTTTGCGGTATTCAATGATCTTGTCCACCACTTCCTGAACGGAGTCCTTCAAAACAAATTTCCTCCCGGTAGTCAGGGTAAGAACAGTGTCAGGTGTTGCTTCGATATACTCTATGAGTTCCGCGTTTACATACAGCTCCATCCCATTCATGCGCATAACACTAATCATTTTTATCCCTTCTTTCAAACCGGGAGGGGGATGGGGCTCTACCCCATCCCTGCTCCCTTATGCTAATGGCAAAAAGGATTAACGCTTGAGGTTAACCAGTTCCTGGAGCATTTCATCAGATACCGTGATAATCCGGGAATTGGCCTGGAAGCCCCT
>DYZU01000082.1 GCA_022735835.1 Thermincola sp.
GCTGGCCAGGGTAAACTCGATTATCGGGGTTAACCGTAATCCGGCCGATTTACTGCAAGAAAAAATAAATGCGGTAACTTCAAACCCGGCCATAGATGTCAGGACTAACACCAAGCTCGCCGATTTGGACGGCAATATTGGTGACTTCACAGCCTACTTAGTGAAAGATGGAGCAGAAACCCCCGTTAAAGTGGGGGCAATTGTTGTGGCTACAGGTGTCCAGACAATTTTCTGCCCTGTCAAATACGGCTTGGGAGTTGCCGACAATATCATCGGCCAGATGAAGCTGGAAAGACTGCTGGCTGACGGGAAAGACTTTACCCATAAGACAGTATCATTGGTGGTCGGCAAGGGGACGGAGGCTTTTAACCTGCCGTTTGTGATAGCGCTTAAAGACGCGCTGCTGTTGCGGCAAAAGTTTAATGTTACTGTCAACGTATTCTATACCAATATAAAGGTCGGCGGAGACAACTGGGAGAAGATGTACACGGAGGCAAGGGCCGCGGGAGTTAATTTCTTTAAGTTTGAGGATAATATCGAGATAATTGCCAGTAACGGTGAAATTATTGTAAATTATGAAGAACCTTTCTTAAGGGGCAAAATCCCGGGTTCTTACAAAATTATCTCAGATTATATTGTCCTTCCGGAAGAACTGGTGCCTGCGGAGGGTAGTGAAGAACTGGCCAGGATTCTTCGCCTTGAATTGGGCCCGGCTTCCTTCTTCAGCGCAGACAATGCCCATCTTCTTCCCGAGATGACTTCCCGGGATGGTATTTACCTGGTTGGCAGCTGCCAGTCGCCCGGTTTTGTAAATGAGATTGAAATGTCCGCCCGGGTTGTGGCCGAAGAGATTCTCCGCCAACTGGAGGCTGACCAGGTGAAAGTGGAACTGACCCAACCGTATGTGGATGCCACCATGTGCGTCGTGTGCCTCACCTGCTACCGTTGCTGCCCGCACGGGGCCATTACCATTGTTCACGATGAGCGGTTCAATAACCTGTATAAGTCAGCAGCCCAAATGAACCCCCTGGCCTGCAGGAGATGCGGGATTTGCGCAGCTGAATGCCCCGGTAAGGCCATTCAGCTTCCGGATTACACGGATAAACAGATCCTGGCCCAGCTGGAAGCAATGGAGGTGTAGCCATGAGTGTCCAAGCAGATTTTCAGCCTAAAATCGTAGTGTTTGCCTGTGAAAATTCGGGGTGGCTGGCGGCGGAACATGCTGCGGAACTCGGCCTGACCTATCCGGAAAAAGTCGAGTTGATCAAGCTTCCCTGTTCAGGCAAGATTGATGTTCTTTATTTCATGAAAGCGCTGGAGAAAACCGACGGCACCATGATCCTGGCATGCCAGCAGGAAAACTGCAAGTTTATCAAGGGTAACGTCAGGGCTGCCCAGAGGGTTAAACAGACACAGAACCTGCTGAAGGAAATCGGCATAGAGGAAGACCGGGTGGGCATATTCTACCTGGCGGCAAACATGGGACACAAGTTCGCAGAAATCGTCCAGAACTTTTACGATAGAATCAGAGAGTTAGGACCAAATCCTGGGAAGGTGATAAAATGATTATTGCGGAGAGAAAACCCATTGATGAAATTCTGGAATTTCTAAGCAGATATCAAAAGGTACTGGTCCTTGGCTGCGGCGGTTGTGTTACCGTTTGCCTGGCCGGGGGCGAAAAAGAGGTTGGTATTTTAAGTTCCGAGTTGGCTATGGCCCGCAGTAAAGAAGGAAGGCCTGTAGAGCTTGTGCAGAAGACCGTCGAACGCCAGTGTGACTTTGAATACCTCGAAGGAATCCGCCATCTTGTCAAGGAAGTGGATGCCGTCCTTTCACTGGCCTGTGGTATCGGGATTCAAACCTGCAACGAGGCTTTTCCTGACAAGAATACCTGGCCCGGAGTAAACACCAGGTTCCTGGGTGTGAACCTCAATGTTGGTGAGTGGGCTGAAAGATGCCAGGCCTGCGGGCAGTGTATTCTTGACAAAACGGGCGGTATTTGCCCTGTGGCCAGATGCTCCAAGAGTATATTTAACGGTCCCTGCGGCGGGTCTCAGAACGGCAAGTGTGAGGTTTCACCGGACACCGATTGTGCATGGGCCCTTATCCATGACCGCTTAACCCGATTGGGTCAGGTCGATTCCCTGCGTGAAATCATGCCTCTTAAAGACTGGTCATATAGCAGGGATGGCGGTCCGAGAAAACTGGTAAGGGAGGACTTGGAACTTGAAAGCGGGAAGTAATCTTGAACGAATGTTGGAAAGTGGAAATTTTGCCGTCACCGGCGAAATTGGTCCGCCAAAGAGTTGCAATGGTGAAGTAGTTCGCCACCATGCAAGAATGCTGAAGGGATATTGCGAATCTTTTAACCTAACTGATAACCAGACAGCTATTGTACGCCTGTCCAGTATCGCAGCAGGTAAGCTCCTGCTGGAGGAAGGCTGTGAACCAAACATCCAGATTGTCTGCCGGGACCGCAACCGCATCGGGATCCAGAGTGATGTGCTGGGTGCTGCCGCCCTCGGCATAAAAAACGTCCTCTGCCTGTCCGGCGACCACCAGAAATTCGGCAACCACCCGACAGCCAAGAACGTTTACGATGTGGACTCCATTCAGCTGATTAAAATACTTGACGGGATGCGCAACGGCTATTTTGCCAACGGAGAGGAAATGAAGGATGAGCTGCCGAAACTGTATATCGGTTGTGCCGCCAACCCCTTTGCCGACCCGTTTGAATTCCGGGTTACCCGCCTTGAGAAAAAGGCCGATGCCGGCGCTGATTTCTGCCAGACCCAGTGTATTCTTGATATGGAACGATTTGAGCGCTGGATGGAACTGGTCAGGGCCCGCGGGCTTCACAAGAGAATCAAAATCCTGGCGGGAATTACACCCATGAAGTCTGTCAAAGCCGCTAAATACATGAAGAAATTCGTAGCCGGGATGATGGTGTCAGATGATATCATTGAGCGGCTGGAAAAAGCTGAAGATGTTAAAGAAGAAGGCGTTAATATCGCCGTTGAACAAATTCAGTACCTCAAGAAAATGGAAGGCATTGCCGGTGTTCATATCATGGCCATCGCCTGGGAAGATATTATTCCGGAGATTTGTAAACGGGCCGGCCTGACTCCCAGACCGGAGGTATAAACCGATACATGCCTTTAGTGGAGGGGAACAAATTGCAAAAACAAAAAGTTCTTGTTTTGGGTGGCGGGGTTGCCGGCATGACCAGCGCCCTGGAAGCAGCAGCCAAAGGGCTTGAAGTGTACCTGGTGGAAAAGGCCGACGATATCGGCGGCTGGGCCTATACTTACTGCTGCAAGGCTACTGACAAGTGTGCCAAGTGTTCCGCGTGCCTTGTACCTCAGGCCA
>DYZU01000083.1 GCA_022735835.1 Thermincola sp.
CTCATAGAAGAACCTCCTTTGGTTTTACTTGGCGGTTAAACCACATTGAAGGTTCTTCTATTTTTTTACCCTAAAAATCTTCTGGAAATTTTCTGGAATTTCCCCAAGAATATTTTACACTAACAAACATTACTTTAAACCCCTTTATTCAGGTTGGAAATGGTCCATCACTTTTTCCGAAAACAAGTTAAGTTCCTCCTTTAATCAAATTAAAGGACACTACAGTGTCCTTTTGTATATTTCAGGCTTTAACTGTGTCCGCCACATTCCCCGGCGTGAAGGTGTTCGTGGCATACGCTTCCGGAAGACACCAGTTTCCCCGCGATAAACGACTCAATTACTTCATCCACCGGACCTCTGGCGCCGGTAATAACCTCAATGCCGTTGGCACTGAATAATTCAATGGCTTTTGCACCTATCCCGCCGGTAATAACACAATCCACTTGTTTCTCTGCCAGGAATTTCGGTAAAAAGCCCGGTGTATGCCCGGGATTGTTAATAACCTGCCGGGATAAAACCTCCTGATTATTAATTTTTATAATACAGAATTTTTCACAATGCCCGAAATGTTCTGAGACGTTATTTCCTTCCATAGCAACAGCTATTTTCAATTTCTTATACCTCCTTAAATTTAAATCATCAATATTCTCCTTAACTCTTCCCAGATTTCCCTAATGGCTTTTCCTGCGTTACTGCGGGGATTATTTACGACCGGAATTCCTTTAGAGATAGACTTATTAACTTCCCTGTCAAAGGGTATCTTCCCAATTACCCTGACATTGGATTTTTTACACTGCCGTACAATTTCACTGGTCATAGTCGGGTTGATGTCAAATTTGTTGATACAAACATAAGCCTCTATGCCGAAATGTTCTGCCAGTTCCAGAACCCTTGCTAGGTCATGCTTGCCGGACAGGGTAGGTTCTGACACTACCAAAATGGCATCACAACCTGTAATTGAAGCTATCACCACACAGGCAATGCCGGGGGAACCGTCAATAAACACCACATCTTCTTGCCAGGCATTGGTTACAGCATTTTTTCTCACTTCGGTAACGAGCTTGCCGGAACCGTCTGCTCCGATATTGAGCTTGGCGTGGGAAAATATTCCCGTTTTACTTTCAGAGAGAATCGTCTTACCGGTTACCGTATCCAGTAAGTTCACGGCGCCCACAGGACACGTATAGACACATGCGGCGCAGCCTTCGCACTTCAGGCTGTTAACCTCAAAATCATTAATTGCATCAAACCTGCAAACCTGTATGCAATAACCGCATTTCCGGCACCTTGTCTTGTCAATTTCAGCGGTCTTAGAGCCAAAGTAGTCCTTTTCCCAAAAAACACTGGAGTCGAGAAGAAGATGAAGGTTCGGAGCTTCCACATCACAATCGGCAATAACCTTGTTCGAAGCAAGCTCTGCCAGGGATGCACACAGAGTTGTCTTGCCCGTTCCGCCCTTTCCGCTAACTATCGCCAGTTGTTTCATCTATAACCCCTCCAGTATATCCAAAAGCTCATGGAACCGCTCTCTAATCGCCGGATTTGTGTCAACAATCATTTTTCCGGCAGAGTATGCTTCCGCAATCCTCTTGCTAAAAGGCAATTCCATCAAGACAGGTATGTTCTTGGCACTGCAATAATCCCTGATTATCTGACTTTTTTCATCTGCCTTGTTAATCACGACTCCGCCCGGAATACCCAACAGCTTTATCAGGTCAACAGCAATTTTTAAATCATGGAGCCCAAAGGGGGTTGGTTCGGTGACCAGTAAACAGTAATCACTCTTTTCCACCGCTGCAATTACCGAACACGAACTGCCGGGAGGGCAATCAACAATCACGTGCCTGGCTTTTACATTCCCCGTTTTTTCAACTAACTTGCTGATAATAGGAACCGCAATTGGTTCACCCGTTTTTAACACGCCATGCATAAAAATACCTTTATTAAATTGACCTGTTTCAATGACGCCGATTCCCCTTGGTGTTTCTTTTATCGCCATCTCCGGACATACCAGGGAACAGAGACCGCAACCATGACAAAGCTGCAGGAAGCCGATAACCTTTTGTTTTACCAGGGCAAGGGCATTAAACTGGCACCATTTGGCACACTCACCGCAGGCAGAACACTTTTCTTCAGTAACAGAAGGCACCATTACACTGACCTTTTCTTTGCCGGTAATGACAGGTTTGAGAAACAAAAACCCGTTGGGCTCCTCAACATCACAGTCCACATAGGCGGCACTGTCTGATACATAAGCTAGGTTAGTGGCTACAGTGGTTTTCCCCGTGCCTCCTTTGCCACTCAAAACCGAAACAATCATTGGTCTCACCCTAAGGCCGGCCATGTCCGTGTCTTAAACCCGCATGAGCCTGCCCTGCCTCTGTTATCTTTGTCAAGACACCTTTCCTAAAACACTCCATGGCCTCCCTGACCGTCAATCCGGTCCCATCGTAGATTTGTACTCCTGCAGCTTTGAGAATTTGAAACGCATTGGGCCCGACATGTCCTGTAATGACAGCTTCTGTTCCTTTGTCAACAATAAACTGGGCAGACTGAACTCCGGCGCCCTGCGTGGAAGTCACGGCCACCACCATTGACACCAGATTTTGCGGAGAGGTTACTATGATTACACCGGTCAATGGAAGGATCTGCATCACTGTTAATGGTACATCTCCGGTACCTGGCGGGAGGTCTACCAGCAAATAGTCCAATTCCCCCCATTCCACTTCTGTCCAAAACTGCTTAATCACTCCAGAGATTATCGGCCCTCTCCAGATAACCGGTTCTCCCTCGTCTGGCAAAAGTAGGTTAACAGAAATGACCTCGATGCCTAAACCGGTTTTAGCGGGAATTATACCCCGAGCCCCATTTCTTAATTGCCCACCCTTTAGGCCAAAGAGTTTAGGGATGCTGGGCCCTGTGACATCGGCATCCATTACTCCTATCTTGTATCCCTTTCTCTGTAAAGCTGTAGCCAGCAACCCGGTAACCGAACTCTTGCCGACACCTCCTTTACCGCTCATTACAGCTATTACATTTTTAATCTTATGCATTTCCTTCAAGGCTTCAGGGCAGTCTTCTCCACTGCATTCGCTGCTTTCACTGCAAGTTTTGCATGCTTCAGCCATTGGACGATTTTCCTCCTTTAATACTGGTTTAAATCTTTTCTTGCTCAATAAACCTCCTTTCAGACTATGGAATCATTTGCTTATGGGCATATGCC
>DYZU01000010.1 GCA_022735835.1 Thermincola sp.
CGTCGGACAATTCTTTACGCAGTTGGTGCAGCCCTTGCACTTTTCCGCGTCGACTATGTCGCAGAGGAAATGCTTTTTGGTCATAAAGTTCACTTCCCATCGCTTTTATTGATTATATATAACTACCCTGAGTTTTGTGCCTTTACCCGGGGTGGAATCGATAATGAATTCGTCAGCACAGTTTTTTATATTGGGCAAACCCATTCCCGCTCCAAAACCCATTTCCCGGATATGGTCCGGCGCCGTGGAATACCCTTCCTTCATGGCCAGGTCAATATCCGGGATGCCGGGTCCGGTGTCCTCGGCCACTAATTCAATTTTATCCGGTTTGATAACAGTCCTGAGGACTCCTTCATTGGCGTGGATGACGATATTCATTTCCGCTTCATAGGCCGCAATGGCGGCCCGGCGTATGATCTCAGGGGAAAATCCGATCAGCTGCAGGGTGTGTTTGATATTGCTGGATGCTTCTCCTGCGGCCAGGAAATCCATGCCTTTTACCGGGTATTCCAGCGTCACGTTTTTTGCCGACGGGTTATTTTCTTTCAATCTGACCATCCTTTCGTGCGCTGCCCAGGATGAACTATTTCAATTCCGTTTTGACTGCCGGTAAAGGTATGTCTTTTAAGCCGGCTTCATACAGCAGGCCGCAGCTCAAATACATGGTTTTGTTCGTGGTCAACAGGGGTATCCCTTTGCGCCGGGCCAATTCCAGCATTTCTTCCGAAGGCTTTTTACCGCGGATGAACACCACGGCTGCAATGTCCAGCATTTCTGCCGTTCTGACAACCTGTATATTGACCAGGCCGGTAAGCAGCAGGGCGTGGGGCTGTGAAAACATGAGGATGTCACTCATCAGGTCACCGGCACATACATGAGATATTTCACTGTCCATCTTGTCCTGACCGCAGTGAATCTCCGCTTCCAGAAGTGTAATTAATTCGTTCAGGCTCAAGTCAGTTCCTCCTTCTTAAATCTCGGGAATCGCTTTCCTTTACGTGGCTATTATTCGTAAAATTGAGACTTTTCAGGCAGGATTTTCGGGAGATCTGTCTAATCAAATACTGTAAACAGCACATTTTCAGCTGTTCAATTATTTTTACGGACATAACAGGCAAAGTGCAGACTGTTATCGGTCCGGACAAGGGATTATGGGCTTAAAAATGACTTAAGAGAAGGGAAAATTATCAATTAGTTAAAATTCGCTGTTGTTATCATTAATTCCTGCTTGGTTTCTCCGCAAATGAACAAAACTTATCCACTCCGCATCTGATTTCGGCATATTCAAAAAATTGAGACATTTCCCGGCAGGAATTACGGAGTTTTTGTCAAATACTTTACTGTTACTCCGTTTTCTGCGGCTTGTTTCAATAATAAATAAAGAACTGTCAAGGAAGGAGGGAAAAAGTATGTGTCAATGCGCCAAAGAAGCAGAACCGAAAACCAAAGAGGCCCTCGAAATGGAAAAGGTGTTTGCCCAATATGCAGGTCAGAAAGGCGCCCTGATCCCTGTTCTCCAAAAAGCACAGGATATTTATGGGTACCTGCCTGCAGACGTACTGAAGGAGATTTCCCGTCAACTGCAAATTCCTCTCAGCAAGATTTACGGTGTTGTTACCTTCTATGCCCAATTCCATCTTAAGCCGAGAGGCCGCAACATCATCAGGGTCTGTCTGGGAACCGCCTGCCACGTGCGCGGAGGCGCTAAAATCGTGGAGGCAGTGACAAATGCAATTGGTATTAAAGACGGCGAAACCACGGAGGACCTCAGGTATACCTTTGAATCTGTAGCATGCCTGGGCGCCTGCGGGCTGGCTCCGGTTATGATGGTTAATGACGATACCCACGGCCGTTTAACCCCTGATATGGTTAAAGGCCTGTTAGAACAGTACAAGTAACAAGGATATTAATGAATGTATAAGGGAGGTGACCCTTGTGATTAAAAGTCCTGAAGACTTAAAACGCCTCAGGGAAGAAGCCAAGGCTCTGACCGGTATCCGCGCGGGTCAGGGTGTCGAAATAATTGTCGGGATGGGAACCTGCGGTATTGCCGCCGGGGCCAGGGAAGTAATGAGCGCCATCCTGGAAGAACTCAGTAAGCGGGGGATGACCGACGTAAGGGTTACTCAAACCGGCTGTATCGGGATGTGCGAGAAAGAAGTCCTGGTGGATGTCGTCCGTCCGGGCGAAAAGAGAATAACTTACGGGCGGGTAAAACCCCAGGATGCCGCCAGAATCATCAGTTCACATGTAATTAACGGCCAGATTGTTGAAGACCTGGTAGTTGCCAAGCTTGACTAATCTGGAAAGAAAGGAGGGAATTTTCATGCAGTTGTATCGCGCTCACGTGCTCGTTTGCGGTGGTACGGGCTGTGTGTCTTCCGGTTCCAGGAAGATCCAGGAAGCCATTGTCGACGAGCTGGCCAAGCAGAAACTTGATAAAGAAGTCAAAGTAGTGGAAACCGGATGTCACGGCTTTTGCGAGATGGGACCGATTGTGATCGTGTATCCGGAAGGAACATTCTACTGCCGTGTAACCGTGGAAGACGTCCCTGAACTGGTGGCGGAACACCTGGTGAAAGGCCGGATAGTTCAGCGGCTGCTGTTTAAGGCGCCGGTCACCGAGGAGCAGGTACCTTCTTACAAGGATATTGCTTTTTATAAAAAACAACAGAGGGTCGCCCTCAGAAACTGCGGGCATATCAACCCCGAGAATATTCAGGAATACATTGCCAGGGACGGGTATGAGGCGTTGGCCAAAGTGCTGACCGCCATGACCCCCCAGGAGGTTATCGAGGAAATGAAAAAATCCGGCCTGAGGGGCCGCGGAGGCGGTGGTTTCCCGACAGGTTTGAAATGGGAATTTGCCTCCAAGTCCCCGGGGCCTAAAAAATATATTATCTGCAACGCTGACGAGGGCGACCCCGGCGCATTTATGGACCGGAGCGTCCTGGAAGGCGACCCCCACAGCGTGCTGGAAGGAATGCTTATCGGAGCTTATGCGATAGGTGCAGACGAGGGATATATCTATGTCCGCGCCGAATACCCCCTCGCTATCAAGCGCTTGAAAGTAGCTATCGCCCAGGCCGAAGAGCTGGGCCTTTTGGGCGACAATATCATGGGCACAAACTTCAGCTGCCGCATCCATATCAAAGAGGGAGCCGGCGCCTTTGTGTGCGGTGAGGAGACCGCTCTGATGGCTTCTATTGAAGGTTCCCGCGGTATGCCCAACCCGCGTCCGCCCTTCCCGGCTGTCAAAGGCTTATGGGGCAAACCGTCCAATATCAACAACGTTGAGACTTATGCCAACGTGCCTGTCATTTTCCTGCACGGCGCTGAAAAGTTTGCCAGTGTCGGGACAGAGAAGAGTAAAGGCACGAAAGTGTTTGCCCTGACCGGTAAATTAAGGAACACCGGATTGGCGGAAGTGCCGATGGGGATTACGCTGAGGGAGATTATCTTTGATATCGGCGGAGGCATCATCGACGATAAGAAATTTAAAGCTGTTCAGATAGGCGGGCCCTCCGGCGGCTGTATTCCGGAACAGCACCTGGATACCCCGGTTGACTACGACTCCCTGACAGCCCTTGGAGCCATGATGGGTTCCGGCGGTCTGGTCGTTATGGATGAAACCTCCTGCATGGTTGATGTGGCCAGGTTCTTCCTGAACTTCACCCAGAAGGAGTCCTGCGGAAAATGCATTCCCTGCCGCGAAGGGACCAAGAGAATGTTGGAAATCCTGCAGAGGATCTGTGACGGCCAGGGAGTACCTGAAGACATTGATACTTTGGAGAGGCTGGGGAAGGTTATCAAGAATACCGCTCTGTGCGGTCTCGGCCAGACCGCTCCCAACCCCGTTCTGGCTACTCTCAGGTATTTCCGCGACGAGTATGAAGCTCATATTAACGAGAAGAAGTGTCCCGCCGGAGTTTGCTCCGCGCTGCTCGAATACAAGATCGTAGCCGAGAATTGCAAAGGCTGCGGCGCATGTGCCCGTGTATGCCCGGTCGGCGCAATCACCGGTGAGAAGAAAGAGCCCCACGAAATCGATACTTCCAA
>DYZU01000084.1 GCA_022735835.1 Thermincola sp.
TCGCCCTTGCGGAACACACCCGGCCCGTTCCTTTAATTATGCGTAAAAACTTATCTTTAACTTTCCGGACAGCCCCAACCGATAGTCCAACCTCCAACCTCTAACTTCCAATATCTAATATGTACTCCTTTATCTAATATGTACTCCTTCTCCTATCCTCGTATTACTTTTACCAGTATAGCTGCGATCTCGGCCCTGCTAATATTGCCGGCAGGCCTGAATGACCCGTCAGGGTAACCGGCGATTAAACCCTGTTGTGCACACAAACGGATGCTCTCAGGAAACCTGGCCTTTTTCAGGTCTGTAAAGCTGTATTTTGACAAATCGATACCCGAGAAATCCGCGTGCTGTTTAATAATTGCATGAACTACTGCAACTACTTCTTCCCGGGTTATTTTTTTATCCGCCGAAAAGGTACTGCCAAATATTTTTGCCGCATCTTCCCCCGGGATGTGGCTTAACAGATGATTGGCGGCATTGTAAGACCAGTGCGAAGGGTTTAAATCTTTCAGGATCTTGGAATTATCATAATTAGGCCCATCCGGGTACAGGTCGTTGACGAGTTTGCTCATAATGGCGGAAAACTCGGCCCTGGTAATATTGTTGTTGGGTTTAAAGGTCCCGTCGGGGTAACCTTTGATATATCCCAGTTGCGTCAGCTCATGCACGGAATTGTAAGCCCAGTGACCGGATTTTATGTCGGTAAATGAGAGTGTATTTGCTTCTACCAGAGATGTTAGGCTGGAATTAATTATAAAAAAAACCATTAACATGATAACAGTCGTTTTTTTCATTGCAATACCGCCCGGATATTTGTAAAATTTAGTACTTTTATAGTATTTGACCAACTACGAAAGAATTCCTTTAATTTCTTAATTGTAAAATATGGTAATAACTATAACTTTTAGCGTTTCTTTTAAAAGGATTCCGGGCAATTATGCCGAAATAACGGTTGTAAAAAACATTAATTGAAAGGAGTGTACCTATGAGTAAGCTTATCGGTGATTCGTTGCCTCAGGAGGCTGTGGATTTATTTAACAAGGAATTAACCACGGTAATATTATCCACTGTTACCCCCGAAGGTTTTCCCCACGCCATGCCGGTACATTTGCTGGCCGCTCCTGACGGCAGGACTATCCGCATGGCCCTGATGAACGCGCACCAGACAACAGGCAATATTAGAGATAACGGGAAAGCCTTCATCACGGTGGCGGAAGGGACGGACATCTGCCTGGGTATTAAAGGAACGGCCAAAGTAGTCCGGGAACCGATGGAAGGCAACCCTGTCATGTGCATGGTTGAGTTTAAGGTGGAACAGGTCAAAAGCGATACCACACCTACTGTTATTGTGACCGAAGGAATACGGACCAGGCACCGGTCAGACAAGACGGCAGGTTTTTTCAGAGCAATGTTTGACGAGCTTTATAAGGGATAAATACCGTGCCTAGTTTGTTTGATTTAAGAGTTTCATTAACTGGCTGACCGGCACGGCCAACCCCGTGGTTTCTTCCTGATTACCGTTCTCCTCCGGAGGCAGGGCTGCGAAAACTACTGCCACCACATTTCCTTCACTGTTAAAGACAGGGCTTCCGCTGTTCCCTTTATGAATTGGGCCCCTGATCATTATTACCGGTTCTTCCCAGTTTTTGAGCCTTGCCTTACCGGTTACTTTTACCTTGTTCACCACTCCGGAAAAACCAAGAGGATTGCCTATTATCAGCAACTCATCCCCTGCTTTGGGAGTGAATTCGCTCTCCAGTTTCACTACAGGAAGGTCTTTTCCTGCGATCTTAATTATCGCCAGGTCCAGTTCCGGGAAACCGACCCGTTCTTTCCCGGGGAATCCTGCACCGTCCGGGAACTGAACATTGATAACCCTAGCTTCCTGGATAACATGGTTGTTGGTGATAATCAGGCCTTGAGGGTCTATGTTAAAACCCGTACCTTTCTGACCGGGTGTTTTGACGGTAACTACTGCTTCCTGTAGTTTTTTTATCTTCTGGTTGTGGGCCAATTCCGTCGATTCGCTCAGGAAGTCAAGGGAAGGTATATCGAAAAGCTGGAGCCAGTTGCCTAACACAAGAGCAGTAAAAACGACGGCGGTGATCAGGCTGATCAGTTTTAATACAGGCGGCCGCTGGCCGCTGCCAGGAGGGTTGTCTCCCCTTTCAGACCCGAAATTATCATCTGAACCTTCCAGATCTTCATCAGGGAGTGATCTTTTCTTGGGCATTAACGGGATATCCCACAAATCCGGTTTTTTATCCATTTATACCCTCCTTTCCGGCATGACAAGGGTTTCTGCTGAATAGTGCTAAAGGACTTCTGCCAACAACCTGACGGTTCCCGCAGCCACGATCAGGTTAATTATGGAGAGAATTACAAACACCGGGACACTTATTATAACCACCGTCTTTTTCATTTCAGGATGCCGGTTTATTAATGATTTGGCTATAACATATGTCACTGCTAAAGTCACCGCTACAATTACAGGAATTGCCAAGGTAAAACCGTTGGTTATGAAAACTGAAAAAACAATTCCGATCAGATTAATGATAATAAAGTTTATAATTAATATCTTTGAATACTGGTTCATTATCAACCACCCTCCCGCTTTTTAAGCATAAGGTTTATTTTGATTTAACGGTCCCCTGATTAACGAAGTTAAGACACCTGCGGCCGCAATACCGGCAGCCGCCAGAAAGGTCAGGCGCATAGCGCCTGAGAACGCCTGGATTTTCAACTCAACACCCGAGAGGCCCTGAGCCGCCAGAAATTTGCTGAGATAATTGCGCTGACCGGTAAAAATTGCCCCCGAAACGGCTACGCCGAGAATCATTCCCAGATTACGCATGACCGCCAGCATACCGGAAGCAATTCCTCTCCTGTTGGCCGGAACAGACCCCATTACCGCGCTGTTGTTGGGGGTCTGAAACATCCCGGAGCCGATTCCGACAATTATTAAAGTAAAAACAATAGTGGAGGTACTCGAATTAATATGCAAACCGCTTAACAGCCATAAACCCAGGGTGGTTATCACCATACCCAGAGAACTGATGTAACGTGTGTCAACCCGGTCTGAAACAACGCCGCTCAGAGGCGCTACCAGCATGGTGGTCAAAGGCGTTGGGATAAGCAGTAAACCTGCCTTGGAGGGAGGGAAACTGCGCAGCTGCTGCAAATAGAACGGCATGATTAAAATTACCGAAAACATGGCCATATAATTAAGCAGGGCTGACAGGTTGCTCATGGAAAAGAGGCGGTTTTTAAAAAGGGTCAGGTCAACCATGGGGTATTTAACCCGCTTTTCAAGGTACAAAAAGAAACCCAATAAAATCACGCCGACTGTAAGAAAGCTTAAGATATACGGGTTCTTCCAGCCAACCTTTTCGGCATAACTTAAAGGAAAGAGTATAAAAAGCAAAGCCAGGAAAACAGTAATGGCTCCTTTTATGTCAAAAGGCTGAACTTCACGGCCTTTGAAATCGGGGATGACTCTGGCGGCTATGATGCTGGCCGCTATTCCTATAGGTATGTTAATCAAAAAAATACTGGGCCAGCCAAATTTGTCGGTCAGGAAACCGCCCAGCACCGGCCCCGCAGAAAGGGCAATGGAAACCGAGACGGCAATAATTCCCAGCGACTTTCCCCTTTCCTGCGGCAGGGAGACGTCTGTTACAATCGCCGGTCCCATGGCCATTAACATTCCCGCGCCTATGGCCTGGATGGCACGAAACACAATAAGCAAAGCAATTGAAGGAGCAAGGCCGCACAAAAGCGAACCTGCCGTAAAAATAACAAATCCCAGAATATATATTTTTTTGTGCCCGTACAGATCCCCAAGCCTGCCAAAAACCAGCAGAAGGCTGCTAATCATCAGCAGATAGGCAAGAATTACCCATTCCACCACAGCCAAAGAGGCTTGAAAATATGTACTGATACTGGGCAGCGCAATATTCACAACGCTTGAGTCGAGGGGCGCCATAAAGGTCCCGACAGCTACCGCCAGCAAGATCTGCCGCCGCCGGTTCCGGGTGAGCTGTTCATAGGAAAGTCCCGCCGGGTCCGGACCTGACTTGGAACTCATTATTCATCCTCCGTCCTATTTCAGCCTTATTCAAGATAAATTACTTGATATAGCAATTATATACGGACATGAGCTTCCTGTCAAAATAGTCGTTTTACACGGCTCGTAGGCCGGTGGACTAATATGATATAATAGTCGTATCGAATATTTTTGGGGGAATCTCTATGCGTATTGAGCGTGACTTACTGGGGGCACGGGAAGTGCCCGCGGAAGCTTATTACGGCATCCACAGTTTACGGGCTCTGGAAAACTTCCCTATTACCGGCAGGCCAATCCACCGGGAACTGGTGAAAGCTCTGATCATGGTAAAAAAAGCCGCTGCCCTGGCGAATATGGAAGTATGCGGCCTGGACAGAGAAAAAGGCCGGGCAATAGTTAAGGCCTGTGATCAGATTTTGGCGGGCAGGTTGCTGGACCAGTTTGTGGTTGATGCTATCCAGGGCGGAGCCGGTACTTCCTCCAATATGAACGCCAACGAGGTAATCGCTAACGCGGCGATTGAGTTGCTCGGCGGAAAGAAGGGCGACTATTCAATTGTTCACCCTATCAATGAGGTGAATATGAGCCAGTCCACCAACGATGTCTATCCAACTGCTTTGCGAATTGCCGCCATTAAAATGCTGGTTCCGCTCAGTGAAACGCTGGCCTGTCTTCAGGAAGCGCTGCAGGAAAAAGAAAATGAGTTTGCGGCGGTATTAAAAATCGGCCGGACCCAGCTCCAGGACGCCGTGCCTGTCACTCTCGGCCAGGAATTCGGGGCATATGCCCAGGCTGTGGCCAGGGACAGGTGGAGGCTCTATAAGGCGGAAGAACGGCTGCGACAAGTGAATATTGGCGGTACGGCAGTCGGGACGGGTCTTAATGCCAGCCGCAGATATATTTTTTTAATGACCGAGAAACTGCGGGAAGTGACCGGACTTGGACTGGCCAGGGCCGAGTACATGATGGATATAACCCAGAATGCCGACGTTTTTGTAGAAATATCCGGGTTATTAAAATCCTCTGCCGTCAACCTTACAAAGATAGCCAATGACTTGCGGCTGCTGTCTTCCGGGCCCAGGGCCGGGCTGGGAGAGATCAGCCTTCCCCCCATGCAGGCCGGGTCGTCTATTATGCCCGGCAAGGTTAACCCGATTATCCCCGAAGTGGTTAACCAGGTGGCTTTCCAGGTGATGAGCAACGACTTGGCTATTACCCTGGCTGCCCAGGCCGGGCAGCTGGAACTGAACGCCATGCTGCCTTTAATAGCGCATAATTTGCTGGAATCAATTGAGATATTGAATAACGCCGTCAGGGTTTTGGTTGAACGGTGCATAAAGGGGATCACGGTCAATGCGGACAGGTGCAGAAGCCTCCTGGAAGAAAGCTTTTGCCTTCTCCCTGCCCTCACCGGCCATATCGGTTACGAGAACGCCGAAGCGGTGGCTCAAAAGGCTGTGGCGGAAAGAAAAAATGTCCGGGAAGCCATCAAAGAAATGGGCCTGCTGGATGACGAACTTCTCGATAAAATCACAGATCCTTTTGAAATGACGAAACCGGGGATACCCGGAAAGGAAGACAAAAAATGAGCTTAAACCAGACTCCTCTTGGCAACAGGTTGCATATTGCCATCTTCGGCCGGCGCAATACCGGCAAATCCAGCCTTATCAACGCACTGACCAATCAGAAGATTGCCCTGGTTTCCGAGATAGCAGGCACAACCACTGACCCGGTCTATAAAACAATGGAACTTCTTCCGGTGGGACCGGTGGTGTTTATTGATACGGCCGGAATTGATGATACGGGTGAACTGGGACAGTTAAGAGTGGAAAAAACCCGGCAGGTTATCAATAAAACTGACCTGGCCCTGCTGGTCATAGAACCGCGGAGCGGTGTTACTCATTTTGATCTTGACCTGGCTGCCCAGATCAAGTCGAAAAACATTCCCCTGGTAGCCGTGTTAAACAAGGTAGACCTGCCGGGTTACAGCCGGGAAGAGGTGGCATCGTGGGAGAAAAAATTGGGACATCGCCTGGTTTTGACCAGTGCCAGGACCGGAGACGGGATCTGGGAATTAAAACGCCAGATCATCTTAAATGCACCGCAGGACCATGACCGGGCCAAACTGGTGGGTGATTTGGTCAAGCCGGGTGACCTGGTAGTCCTGGTTATTCCTATCGATAAGGCTGCCCCCAAAGGCAGGCTTATCCTGCCGCAACAGCAGACCATCAGGGACATAATAGAAAATGACGCCATAGCGGTGGTAACCAAGGAGCATGAACTCAAGGAGACCCTAAACTCCCTCGGCAAAAAACCGTCTCTTGTCATTACCGATTCCCAGGCCTTTTTAAAGGTTTGCGCCGATACTCCCGGTGACATTCCCCTAACCTCTTTTTCGATTCTTTTTGCCAGGTATAAGGGGGAACTGGCGCCGTTAATAGAAGGGGTCAAGGGGCTCAAAAACCTGCAGAGAAACAGCAGGGTCCTGGTTGTGGAGGGATGCACTCATCATCGGCAGGCCGATGACATTGCCAAAGTAAAAATACCCCGCTGGCTGAGACAACTGGCGGGAGGAGAACTGGATTTCGCATGGGCGTCCGGGACCTTTTTCCCGGAGGACCTGTCAAGGTTTGACCTGGTGGTTCACTGCGGCGGCTGCATGCTGAACGCCAGGGAGATGAAATACCGGATCGGCTGTTGCCGGGAAAAGGGAGTCCCTGTTGTTAACTACGGAATGCTTATTGCTTATGTACACGGAGTACTGGAGAGGGCGCTGGAGCCTTTTCCGCTGGCGGGGGAACTGTTGGTTTCACCCCTTTGAAATTTATAG
Organism: Thermincola sp.; assembly: GCA_022735835.1. Taxonomy (GTDB): domain Bacteria; phylum Bacillota; class Thermincolia; order Thermincolales; family UBA2595; genus UBA2595. The sequence continues at coordinate 6,897 of DYZU01000084.1, forward strand.
TAATGTCAACTATAAGGACGGCTTTCTCAAGGTGGCCGCCTATATACTCATGATTGCCAGGTACGGCGAAAATACCGTACCTGGGGTTGAGCTGGCGGAACGTTTTCATTAAAACAGCCCAGTAAACTTTTCTGCTCAGCCCGGGAACATAGCTGCCGAAAGCCTGCCAGCCCCGCAGCCCGATATAATAATTTCCACAAAAAAATATGATTACCTCGTGGAGCGACGCATCTGCTCCTTTTTTGTTTCTTCTTTCAAAGCGCGGATCAAATGGGACATCGCGGGACGGTTTAAAGGAGCAATTTTAAGCCCTGTGAATATAATATATTGACATAAAAGTGGTGGCCGATATACGGCCAAAGATGTGAAACACTAAATGAAAGGAGTGGCAAAATGTATTATTTCTATCAAAGACAATGCCCGCCCGGTACCAGACCGTATGTGATCAGACCCGGTGACACGTTTTACAGTCTGGCAATTCGTTTCAATACAACCGTACCGGCCATTATTTCGGCCAACCCGGGTGTAGACCCCAACTTCCTGCAAATCGGGCAGGTAATATGCATTCCGATGCAGCCCATATTCCCACCGTGCCCGGAAGGCAACTATTACACTATCCGGCCGGGTGATACCCTGTTTGCCATAGCCCGGCGCTTTAACGTTTCCCTGGACGATTTAATTGAGGCAAATCCGGGCATTGATCCGTACAGGCTGATGGTCGGCCAGGTCATCTGTATACCTGTGGCGGTTCCGCCGGTTACCTGTCCTCCCGGCACCTTCCCGTATACAATCAGGCCGGGAGATACATTCTATTCAATTGCCCGCAGGTTTAACACAACGGTAGCCGCGTTAATCAGCGCTAACCCGGGTGTTAATCCCAACTTCTTGTTGGTAGGTCAGCGAATATGTGTACCTGTGGCATAGAAAAATCAAAAGGTGGTAATAAAAAGTTAACCCCGATACGGTAAGTCGGGGTTTATTTACTGGACAAGATGACGAGTGGCCACAATGTTGTAGATCTGTCCGGCAGACCCTTTCGGATGGTAGTCAAAACCGTTTTTCCGCAATTCTTCTATCAACTGATCAGTCTCGTGGGCATCCGTGGCATCAACCAGGATAGTCAGTTCATCATCAGGTCCCAGCCTGGGAATGGTGTCCTTTAATCTTTGAACTCGCCATTCCCCGGCGCCCGGTCTCAAGTCTAA
>DYZU01000085.1 GCA_022735835.1 Thermincola sp.
GTTTTCATACATTATTTATGCCACGAAGCTTACAGCGGCGCGGCATGGGGGTGGTTAGGCGAAAATCCCACCAATTTGGGGTCGTTTAAAAGATTTTTAAGAGGTGTCAATATGTTCGATTTCTTTGCCACGATATTAGCTGAGTTGGGTTTAGTTGTTGGCGACAGTACAGATTGGAAACGAAGCAAGGTACTGTTGGTTATAACAGCCGGTTTTATTATTGCGGCACTACTTTACTTTCTTTTTTCTTAATTGGGGGTGCCAAATACGCTTATTTAGGAGGGTTTAAATGGCCAGGATTGGGATATTAACATGCTCGAACGCAACTCAAGATATGGGATGTTCTTCAGTTAGTTGCTTGCATGATATGAGAAAAAGAAAAGGCGCGTTTGAGCGGTATAAAAAGGATGAAAATATAGACTTAGTTGGGATTATTAATTGCGCAGGTTGTCCTACATTGGCAGGTCCTGAAAAATTGTTAAGTAGGATTCGTTCTTTAACTGAATTTCGGATTGATGCAATCCATTTTACATATTGCATTGACGCACTTTGCCCTTTTAAAGGTAAGTATAAATCCCTTCTAGAAAGTGAATTTCCAAACATTGAAATAGTTCTGGGGACTCATGAAGCCCATATTACTCACGAACAGTTTAGAAATGAAGTGAAGGAATTATTATGCCAAGCGCAACGAAACATGGTGGACGTAATCAAAGGAAGGAAATAAACTTTGGGGTATGGTGGGATCATCGCCTAACAACAGGCTAAACGGCGGACTTTGGGGCGGGTAGCTCGGGACGGCCCAACTTGCCTGTCGCCCTGGCTGTCACGATTCTTGCGGTAAGTAGGAAAGGATGCAGGAGCAAGAATCGCGCCAGCCAGTTCGACAGACAAGTTCGTTTAGCCAATATGCGTTAGTGCGCCAAGCAAAGCTTGGTTCTTCTAGCAGGGTGAAAGTCCGTGTCGGGTAAGGCCTAACCAGCCACCCGTATCGAGTGTTGCGCCGAAACCGGTAACAGTTAGGTGAAGCGTACACAGAGAACCATATAGGCCATAGGGAGAACCGTAGCTCCCGAAGCATATACAGCCCCGTCAATGGCGGAAAATGCAGGCGGCGACGTGCTTAACGCCACGGAAGCCAACACATAGGAA
>DYZU01000086.1 GCA_022735835.1 Thermincola sp.
ATTTTGGTTCAATTTCCGCGAAATCATACTGTTCTTTCATCGATATCCTCTCCTAAAGGTTAATTCGTCAATTTAAAGTACTTTTCTGACCGTCAGTCACCGGTAACTGGCCACCGGCAACTGTGGTTAAGCCGTCTCAATCGAAGCAACCTTCTGCAGGCCCAGGATTTCAATGGCCATTTCCCTCAGCTTGTATTTCTGGATTTTACCGCTGGCAGTCATCGGGAACTCATCTACAAACTGCACATACCTGGGAATTTTGTAACGGGCAATCTTGCCTTCACAGTATACTTTTACATCTTTTTCCGTCATTTTGGCACCTTCCCGCAGGCGGATATAGGCCATAACCTCCTCGCCGTACTTGATGTCAGGTACTCCCACCACCTGTACATCCACAATCTGCGGGTGAGTGTACAGGAATTCTTCAATTTCCCTCGGGTAAATGTTCTCTCCTCCCCGGATTATCATGTCCTTGACCCGTCCGGTTATTTTGCAGTACCCGTTTTCATCCATGGTCGCCAGGTCCCCTGTGTGCAGCCACCCGTCTTTATCAATGGCGGCGACGGTAGCCTCGGGCATCTTGTAATAGCCCTTCATTACGTTGTAACCCCTCGCGCAGAGTTCGCCCTGAACGCCCCGGGGGACCTCCTCGCCCGTTTCCGGGTCCACGATCTTCACTTCTACCCCTGGAATACTGCGGCCGACAGTGGTTACCCTGAGTTCGACAGGATCATCCACCCTGGTCATGGTAATGGCCGGGGAGGCTTCGGTCTGGCCGTAAGTAATAGTAATTTCCTTCGCGCCCATACGGTCGACCACCTGCTTCATGGTCTCGATGGGGCACGGCGATCCGGCCATAATCCCGGTCCTCAGTGATGACAGGTCATACTTGTCAAAATCGGGCAGGCTCAGTTCGGCAATAAACATTGTAGGCACCCCGTGCACAGCGGTGCAGCGTTCCTTTTCAATGGTCTTCAGGACCTGGACCGGGTTGTATGAAACCAGCGGCACCATGGCTGCGCCTGACACAACACAGGTCATGGTACCCAGCACACAGCCGAAACAGTGGAAAAACGGCACCGGAATACACAGCCTGTCCTGGTCGGTAAAGTTCATGCAGTTGGCGATGGCAATGGCGTTGTTGATGATATTCTTGTGGGTGAGCATGACTCCTTTGGGAAACCCGGTAGTCCCTGAAGTATACTGCATGTTGACAACATCATCAGGGTCTAGGGAGTCCTGCCTTTCGTCAAGTTCATCGTCGGGAACATCAGCTCCCATTTTCATAAGCTGGTCCCAGGAAAACATGCCCGGGGGGCAGTTATCCCCGATGTAAACAACGTTCTTCAGCATCGGCAGCCTTTGAGAATTCAGCTTGCCGGGTTCCGCGTCTTTGAGCTCGGGGCAAAGGTCATTAATCATGCCTGTATAACTGGAATCCTTCCAGCCGTCTATCAATATGAGGGTGGTGGAGTCAGACTGTTTTAAAAGATACTCCAGCTCGAAAAGCTTGTAATTTGTGTTTACCGTTACCATCACGGCGCCCATTTTTCCGGTGGCAAACTGGGTAATCACCCATTCCGGCACATTGGTAGCCCAAATGGCTATATGATCACCTTTTTTGATGCCCATTTTCATAAAGCCTTTGGCGGCCATGCGGCATATTTCGTTAAACTCCTTATATGTATACCTTAATCCCCTGTCCGCATATACCAGGGCGTCATTGTCAGGATAATTTCCGGCCTGGATGTCCATCAACTCACCAACCGTTATTTCCAAAATACCTTCATGCTTGGTCAGTTCTTTAATCTTCTCCGCCATTTCATTGCTCCTTTCATCACTAACAAAAAACCCTTCGCCCGCCAGGGACGAAAGGTTAATTCCGTGGTACCACCCATCTTGACAGAAGCCGTTTGGAGGAAAAAGGCCGCTGCCCACTCATTTCAGGATAACGGACTGCCCGGCAGGGACTACTTAATTTCACCCCCGCATCTCAGGGACGAGTTCAAAAGCCTGTCCCCACCGCCTTGCACCGTCCGGCGGCTCTCTGAGGGGCTTCAGCTCTTTACTGCTTCCCGTCATGGAAGTGACATTATTTACAGGTAATACGTATGTAATTATACGCAAAACCCTGTCAAAAGTCAACCCACCAGGTAGTTCCGGCCTTCTCCGGACAAAACTCTGGTCAAAAGCAAACAGCGCTATCGCCAAATTTATTCTGATGTTTCGCCCTCTCTTTTCAGGGTAATCCAGCCGTCCTTTTCTTCAATCAACCCTTCCTTGAACAGCTTGCCCAGCGCCCTTTTGAATGC
>DYZU01000087.1 GCA_022735835.1 Thermincola sp.
GTACCCGGTGACCGGCGGGTTGTAATGGTGCGGCTCACCCTGAAAGGTGAAGACCACCTGGAAAGATCAAAACAAGCGGTAATTACCAGGATGAGCGAGGCATTCCACGACATGCCCGAAGTTAAAAAAGAGAAATTAATAACTCTGCTGACCGAATTAACCGAGATTTTCAAGTAAGGATGATGTTGGTTATGACTAAAAATAGCAACAGAGACATTATTGTGGTAAAAAACCTGACCAAACGCTATGGAAGCTTTACGGCAGTTAAAGGTATTTCCTTTAGTGTAAAGGAAGGGGAGCTCTTCGGTTTTCTTGGCCCGAACGGCGCCGGGAAAAGCACGTCTATCAATATGATGTGTACGGTACTTAGTGTAACGGAGGGAACAGCGATCTTAAACGGGCACGATATAACCCGGGACAAGGCCAGGGTGAGAGAAGCCATCGGCATTATTTTTCAGGACCCCAGCCTGGATGAGAACCTGACCGCTTTGGAAAACCTGAAATTGCACTGTGTTATGTACAAAGTGGACAAATCTGTCCGGATGCAGAGAATTATGGAAGTTCTGGAGATGACGGAACTTATTGACCGTAAGGACAGTTTGGTTAAAACATTCTCCGGGGGCATGAAAAGGCGGCTGGAGATAGCCAGAGGGCTTCTCCATTACCCCAAGATTTTGTTTCTGGATGAACCTACGATAGGCCTGGATCCGCAGACCCGTTCCCATATCTGGAAATATATCATGGACATTAAAGAACGGGAGAATATCACGGTCTTTCTGACAACCCACTACATGGACGAAGCGGAATATTGTGACCGTGTTGCCATCATGGACCACGGGGAACTGGTGGTGCTGGACACCCCCGCGAACCTGAAAAATGCCGTCGGCGGTGATGTCATCCGGTTGAGGACTGAGGATGATGAAATGGCTGTCGCTGAGATTGGAAAGAGGTATGGGCTTGCGGTTACCCGGGACCGTGACGGAATCAGTTTCAGTGTAGCGTCCGGGGAGGAGTTCATGGCCCCCTTTATCAAAGAACTGCCGGTAAAAATTTTAAGCATCGGGATGAGCAGGCCTACCCTCAATGACGTATTTCTGAAGTTTACGGGCCGGGCTCTGCGTGATGAAGAATTAAGCAGCACCGACCAGTTGCGGGAGACCATGAAAAGGAGCAGGGCCGGTCTGAGGCCATTTGGCCGGTCTTAAAGGGGGACTGCTTATGGAGCAAATACTTTATATCTGGTACCGTGATGTGGTGAAGTTTGTCCGGGACCGCACCCGCCTGGCCAGCTCTTTTGTAATGCCGTTTATGTTTCTCATTCTTTTCGGCAACGGTATGGGCGGGGCAATTAAAAGTCTCATGGCCAGCGGGCGTGTGCCGGCCGGATTGGCAGGCTTTGATTTTGTAAAATTTATGTTTCCGGGTATTATTGGCATGACGGTTTTCAATACTGCCATTTTTTCCGCCCTCTCAATTGTGCAGGACCGGGAGTTCGGTTTTATGAAAGAAATTATGGTGTCCCCGGTTCCCCGGGTCCACATTGTCCTGGGCAAGACCCTGGGCGGCGCAACGGTAGCGCTCCTGCAGGGGCTGTTAATGTTTTTATTTGTACCTTTTATCGGAATCAAACTTAACCCCGGTATTGTTTTGCGCGTAATACCGGCTATTTTCCTGGTGGCTTTCACGATATCGTCCATCGGCATACTGGTGGCTTCCCGTTTAAAGACGGCGCAGGGGTTCCAGATGATCATTCAGCTGCTGGTGTTTCCGATGCTGTTCTTGTCCGGAGCATATTTCCCGCTCAACGGCATGCCCGGTTGGATGAACATCATAGTTAAGCTGAATCCCCTGACTTACGCGGTGGACCTTTTCAAAAAAATCATCCTGGAATATGATAAAATGCCAGAAGTGCTTCGCCAGGCCATGGGTTTAAACTTGCAAGTCGGGGGCCACCTGGTTACCGCGGCCAATGAAGCGGGTTTCATTGCCCTATTTGGGGCTGTCATGATCGTTTTGGCCATGTGGAGCTTCAGCACTGTTGAACAATAAACAAAAATTTTATCCAGCCAATACATTTAATAGGTTGTTAACGGAAAATATATATAATGAATTTTTTCAAAGGAGGAATCCGGAGTGTATATGACTCAAGAAGACAATCCAATCGGCCAGGGCATGACCAATGTAATGCCCGGTCCCGGCGGCATTGAGAACCCATGGGGCCAACCGTTAGGGCAGGCCGGCCAGCAAACGGGACAGCAAGCGTTCCAGAAATTAGGGGCCCACGAGGTCATGCAGGCGCATGAAGTGCTCACCGATATCATCGACGGGATCAACCAGTTTGAACTGTACAGGCCGCATGTCAAGGATCAGCAACTCATGCAGATTTTGGACAACCAGGTAAACCATATGTACGGCAGCTACCAGAATCTCGTTAATTACCTGCACAACCAGGGGATGGGTTCGGCAGTCCCTTACAGGATCCCCAGGACTCAAAATGTTAAGTACGGTTTGCGCCAGCCTTCTCCCGTGGAACCGAACGCAAGTATAAACTACATGGATGACCGGGATGTGGCTTCCGGGATGATGGGTTGTGCCAAGGCCAGCGCTTTGGTCTGCACCGCCGCCGCCTTGGAATGTGCTGACCCCAATTTGAGAAACATGATCACAAATTGCTGTGTTTCTTCAATTAACCAGGCGTACGAGTTATTCCAGTACATGAACCAGAGAGGAATGTACCAGGTTCCTACTCTGCCGGACAAAACTACCCAGACCATGTTAAATACTTACCAGGCCGGAAGCCCGCCTCAATTCCAGTAAAAGGGTACAGTCTGAGACAAGTAAATAGAGAGTCAAGTAAATGAAAATGACCTGTTTGTGTCAGAACAGACAGGTCCCCTTTTTTTATAATTCCGGCCGCCAACTGGGCTCACTTTCGTTTTTCTGAAGTACATGCCGTACCTTGAATATGGACCCTGACTCCCGGGGCGCCGGTTTGGTGGATGCCGAGTCGGCCGTCAGGCAGGCCGGGAAAATCATTAATTTTCTAAATATTTAAAAAGGTTTTTGGGCAATAATGGCTAATTATAGAAATATAATATAATAAAAAAAGATTGGGGGGAGATGCGGTGAGCCGGAGCGGGCGCGACTCACCTCCGCTTGTCATGAACTGGCAGCAGAATAAATGATAAGTGAGAGGTGGTAAGAATGCAGTTCCTTAATGAAGATTTGACTGACGAGGAACTGGTCTTATTAGCAAAGGCCGGTGATGACAGAGCCTTTGAGGCACTACTTCTCAGATACGATAGCCTTATTAACAAGATTACCAGAAAATTTTTTATTCAGGGAACAGAACCTAATGATATACTGCAGGTAGCCAGAATCGGACTGTGGGAAGCAGTTAAGAACTTTGATGAAAGCAAGGGTCTGTTCAGACCTTTCATGGGAATGGTGGTTAAGCGCAGGCTGAAATCGGCGGTCAGGCAAGCTTTTAGTTGCTCCAACATGCCATGCCTGAAAAGCTGTTCACTGGATGCCCTTGTTAATGACGAAAGTAACGAGCAGATGTATAACAGAATTGCTGTGGAAGGTGACCCTTTAAGGGAGTATGACGATGCAGTTTTCAAGTGTGAGTTTCATAAATTTATTCATTCACAACTGTCTCCGATGGAGTACAAAATTGCGGTCCAGATGTTAAACCGCAAAAACTCGAAGTATATTGACAAGGACCTGCGGGGAAGAATTTCTATCTACCGTGATATCAGCAAAAAGCTGAACATACCGGAAAAGCGCGTGGATAATGCCTGGCAGAGGGTTAAAAGAAAATATAAACTGTGGTATGAAGGCAACTTTGGAGTTTCCATCGATCAGACGACAAAGTTTAAATAAATATGTAAAACAGGAGCTGCCCTTGAGGCAGCTCCTGTTAATTTTTCGAGAACGATCGGGATCTTTAAAAATGACTTATCAACCGGCCAAAACCATGGTAAAATAATCAGCAACAGATTTATTTTTGCTGATCTTCAAATACTTTGGGCCGGAAGAGGAGAATTTGCATGCGATGAGTGAGGCAAAAACTGTCAGGGTATGGGAGATTGATTTTGCTCGGGGAATAGCCCTGGTCCTGATGGTAGTATTTCATTTTTTATTTGATTTAAAGGAATTTTACGGCTACCCCGTTCAGTACAACAGCGGTATCTATTTCTATATTGGCAAGGTTTCTGCCGTTCTGTTTATTATTATCTCAGCTATCAGCGCTTCGTTCAGCCGAAGCAACACAAGGCGCGCGCTTAGAATCTTGATGGCGGCCGGAATCATCACTTTGGTTTCTCACTTGTATGCCTCCAACTTTGGTATCAAATTCGGAATCCTGCATTTTCTGGGGACAAGTATATTGTTATATCCACTAGTCAGAAATCTCAATAAATATATCCTGTTTCTTTTAGGCACTATAATAATAATTGGGGGCAGGTATCTTGCTCAGGTTCCCGTTCAGAATAATTACCTGTTTTTGTTTAACCTTACGACCGGCAACTGGGTTTCTGCCGATTATTATCCTCTGTTCCCCTGGTTTGGTGTGTTTATATACGGTGTTTCCCTGGGAAAATTGTTTTATCCCCGTAAAAGAAGTCTCTTCAGGTTTAATTTGCAGAGGAACTTTTTTGCTTTAATAGGCCGGCACACGCTGTCTGTATACTTGCTTCATCAACCGCTGTTATTGCTGGTCCTCAAAATATATACCAGGCTGGTGAGTTAAGCGAAAAAAAGAGCCAATCACTTTTAGGATAAACAACCTTTCAATGATAAACAACAGGAGGGATAATTATGAATTACGAACCGGGAATGCTCCTCGCTTTCAAATGGGATCCTGACAGTTTCGGGATTTGTAAGGTTTTAAAAATCACGGAGACCAAAAAGGAACCGATTATCAACATCATTACCTATTCGAATTGGTTTGAAACTCTTCCCGAAAACATCAACCCGGAGCAACTAAAACCCCTGGTGATTCATATGCCTATGCTCTTATCTGCCATGGAACAGTCCGGCTGTACTCCGGTAGGTAGCGCTGAGGTCAAACCGGAAGAACTGAGAGGCTATGAAAACTGGCTTTCGGCATGGCAGGAGAGGCGTTCCGGCTTTTTTGACAAGTCTATTGCCGAATCTATTGACCATATCCTGGAATCTATGGCCCGTGTCGATAACGGCCCTCAGGATTCTATTTTTAAGGAACGTCTGATGAGACGCTGGCAGGAGAATATGCCTTTTTAGGCAGTTCTCCGTTTGACCAGTTCGACTTCGAGATTTACGGGTTTACTTAAGGTCAAACCGACGGGAGAAGTGGAAATTACCCGGTTATGGACTTCCTCCAGCTGATCCAAACTGGCGGTACTCTTGAGAAAAACCTTGGCCCTTATGTTGGTGTAACCGGGCAGTTTATCTGAGGGGAGACCGAAAAAGCCGGGAAGGTCTATATCACCCTCCATGTCAATTTCAATCTTCTGAAGCTCGATTCCCAACATGGCGGCGTTTAAAGCATACCCGACTACCAGACAGCTTCCCAGCGCCGCCAGTACCATTTCGACCGGGTTGGGAGCAGTGTCTGTGCCGCCCAGGTCCACCGGTTCATCAATGGTTACCTTAAAACCCCTGATTTCCGATTCGGATTTTGTACCGCCTTTCCAAAAAGTCCTGGCCCGCCACATGGTCTTGCCAAATTCCGGATTGTTCTTGACCGTTTCAATGATTTTCTGACCCACTTCCAGATCGATACCGTTAATCACTGACATCAACAACTCATCTCCTTTTTTTGATTTTTCTTGGTTTAGTGACTACATGATAACATAGGTAGTAGTACTAAACAAAATAGTACTTATAATTATGTGGTAAGCCGGACAAAAATTCAAGTACTAAATTAAAAATGGTTAAAAATACTGTTTACAAACAAACCAAGATGCCATAGAATATACCCTATACAGGTATACATTGAATCTGGGTGAAAGAGGTGGGGAAAATGAAAATCTGCATAGTCGGAGGCGGCGGGTCGGTAGCGGTTGCTACCAGGATTATTTCCGAGCGAATGCCGGAAACCTCGATCGAAGTTTTTACCAAAAGGGATGTAGCCGGATACCGGCCCTGCGAACTGACCTATGTATTGGGAAAGCGGATCAAGGATTTTGAGACCATTGTTGCTTTTGACGCCAAGGCGATGGAGGCCAAGAGGATCAGGTACCATTTTAAGACGGCCGTAAAAGAAATTAACCGGTCCGAACGGTATCTAGTCAGTGACGACGGCAAATATCATTATGATAAACTTATCCTGGCCACGGGTGCAACTCCTGTTTTGCCCGGTATACCGGGGATAGATGGGAAAGGGATTTACGTTTTGGGAACGGATATGCAGTATGCCAGGGAACTGGTGCCGGTTATAGCCGAGAGCAGGTCTGCTCTCATCATGGGAGCCGGAGCCATTGGCCTGGAGATGGCAGAAGTCCTGGCCGGGCAGGGTTACGAAAGGGTTATCGTTGTTGATGTGGCGGACCGCCCGCTGGCTAAATCCCTGGATGCAGAAATGGCGGAGATGGTTGCTGAGAGTATGCGGTCCCTGGGTGTCGAGCTGATGCTTGGCAACCAGGTTGTCAAAGTAGAAGACGCGGGAGATAAGAAAAGGGTTTTTCTCAAAGACGGCGCAGTAGAAGTTGATTTTGTGTTGGTTTCCGTGGGTTTCCAACCGAATTCGGAGTTAGCCAGGGATTGCGGGCTCGAGATAGGGCCAACCGGCGGCATAAAGGTCAACCGGCACATGGTAACTTCCGATCCGGACATATATGCCATAGGAGATGTATCCGAAGGATGGGACATAGTGGGCGAAAAACCCTGCCTTTCCATGAAGGCCGATAATGCGGTGAGAACCGGAAAAGTGGCGGCCCGGCACCTGACCGGAGATGAGAACGCCGAGTACATGGGAGCGGTAGGTTCATTCATTATTTATCTGGCCGAAAACTTTATCGGGGGTGTCGGTTATACCGAAGAAGCCGCCGGGACATTGCCCGGGAAAAATATTAAATCTGTCCGGCACGAAGGGTTGACCTTGCCTGGGTATATGGGCGGGAGCCCGGTTAAGATAAAACTGGTTTATGATGCCGAAAAACAGTTGTTGCTGGGGGCGCAAATGATCTCCAAAGCAAATGTAGCCGCCGAACTTGACCGTTTGAGTGTGGCCATCAGTGAAAAAATTCCGATCCGGCGTCTGGCCGGGATAGAGACGATCTATACGCCTGCTTCCGGCTGGCCGTACGGTCCTGTCGCCCAGGCCCTGGACAAGTGCTACTGAGCCGTGAAAAAGGGGCTGTCCCATAAGTAACTGGGACAGCCTTTCTTTTTAGTTATAAAAGCCAGGGAGTGGCAGATATATTCCTTCACGACGGCATCAATTCAGCTTGTTACCGGCTCCCGCATTCGCTGATTGCCGACAAGCGGACATCAGA